>NZ_CP149571.1:0-2500 GCF_037890695.1 Aeromonas jandaei
GGTGCCTGGCAGTGTCCTACTCTCGCATGGCGAATGCCACACTACCATCGGCGCTACCGCGTTTCACTTCTGAGTTCGGCATGGGATCAGGTGGTTCCACGGCGCTATTGCCGCCAGGCAAATTCTTAATCTAGAAAGCTGACGTGAATAACGAAATGCCTGTTGGCTTCGCTATCACTGAATTTGAGTAGTTCGTTCATTCGCTACAAGGCCCAGAACACTTCTTGGGTGTTGTATGGTTAAGCCTCACGGGTAATTAGTACGGGTTAGCTCAATGCATCGCTGCACTTACACACCCCGCCTATCAACGTTGTGGTCTCCAACGGCCCTTTAGGACCCTCAAGGGGTCAGGGATGACTCATCTCAGGGCTCGCTTCCCGCTTAGATGCTTTCAGCGGTTATCGATTCCGAACTTAGCTACCGGGCAGTGCCACTGGCGTGACAACCCGAACACCAGAGGTTCGTTCACTCCGGTCCTCTCGTACTAGGAGCAACTCCCTTCAATCATCCAACGCCCACGGCAGATAGGGACCGAACTGTCTCACGACGTTCTGAACCCAGCTCGCGTACCACTTTAAATGGCGAACAGCCATACCCTTGGGACCGACTTCAGCCCCAGGATGTGATGAGCCGACATCGAGGTGCCAAACACCGCCGTCGATATGAACTCTTGGGCGGTATCAGCCTGTTATCCCCGGAGTACCTTTTATCCGTTGAGCGATGGCCCTTCCATTCAGAACCACCGGATCACTATGACCTACTTTCGTACCTGCTCGACCTGTCCGTCTCGCAGTTAAGCTGGCTTATGCCATTGCACTAACCTCCTGATGTCCGACCAGGATTAGCCAACCTTCGTGCTCCTCCGTTACTCTTTGGGAGGAGACCGCCCCAGTCAAACTACCCACCAGGCACTGTCCGCGAGCCCGATTCAGGGCCCTGCGTTAGAACATCAAACATACAAGGGTGGTATTTCAAGGACGGCTCCAGCGCAACTGGCGTCACGCCTTCAAAGCCTCCCACCTATCCTACACATGTAGGTTCAATGTTCAGTGCCAAGCTGTAGTAAAGGTTCACGGGGTCTTTCCGTCTAGCCGCGGGTACACCGCATCTTCACGGCGAATTCGATTTCACTGAGTCTCGGGTGGAGACAGCATGGCCATGGTTACACCATTCGTGCAGGTCGGAACTTACCCGACAAGGAATTTCGCTACCTTAGGACCGTTATAGTTACGGCCGCCGTTTACCGGGGCTTCGATCAAGAGCTTCGCTTGCGCTAACCCCATCAATTAACCTTCCGGCACCGGGCAGGTGTCACACCCTATACGTCCACTTTCGTGTTTGCAGAGTGCTGTGTTTTTGATAAACAGTCCCAGCCATCTGGTCACTGCGACTCCCGTCAGCTCCATCCGCAAGGGACTTCACCAACAAGAGCGTACCTTCTCCCGAAGTTACGGTACTATTTTGCCTAGTTCCTTCACCCGAGTTCTCTCAAGCGCCTTGGTATTCTCTACCCGACCACCTGTGTCGGTTTGGGGTACGATGACTTGTAATCTGAAGCTTAGAGGCTTTTCCTGGAAGCAGGGCATCAATGGCTTCCACACCGTAGTGTGTTCGTCTCGTGTCTCAGCGTTGCACCTCCGGATTTACCTAAAGGTACCGCCTACGCACTTTCACCAGGACAACCGTCGCCTGGCCCACCTAGCCTTCTCCGTCCCCCCATCGCAATTACAAGTCGTGCAGGAATATTAACCTGCTTCCCATCGATTACGCCTTTCGGCCTCACCTTAGGGGTCGACTCACCCTGCCCCGATTAACGTTGGACAGGAACCCTTGGTCTTCCGGCGAGGAGGCTTTTCACCCCCTTTATCGTTACTTACGTCAGCATTCGCACTTCTGATATCTCCAGCATACCTCTCGATACACCTTCGCAGACTTACAGAACGCTCCCCTACCACTTGCACTAAGTGCAAATCCGCGGCTTCGGTGCCTGGTTTGAGCCCCGTTACATCTTCCGCGCAGGCCGACTCGACTAGTGAGCTATTACGCTTTCTTTAAATGATGGCTGCTTCTAAGCCAACATCCTAGCTGTCTGAGCCTTCCCACATCGTTTCCCACTTAACCAGAACTTTGGGACCTTAGCCGGCGGTCTGGGTTGTTTCCCTCTTCACGACGGACGTTAGCACCCGCCGTGTGTCTCCCGGATAGTACTTACTGGTATTCGGAGTTTGCATGGGGTTGGTAAGTCGGGATGACCCCCTAGCCCAAACAGTGCTCTACCCCCAGTAGTATTCGTCCGAGGCGCTACCTAAATAGCTTTCGGGGAGAACCAGCTATCTCCGAGTTTGATTGGCCTTTCACCCCCAGCCACAGGTCATCCCCTAACTTTGCAACGTTAGTGGGTTCGGTCCTCCAGTTGATGTTACTCAACCTTCAACCTGCCCATGGCTAGATCACCCGGTTTCGGGTCTACACCTTGCAACTAGACGCCCAGTTAAGACTC
>NZ_CP149571.1:327500-595000 GCF_037890695.1 Aeromonas jandaei
ACTTTATCAAGTTCAACAAACCGCAGGATCGCCTGTTCGCCGGTCAGATCGATCGGATGTCCCGCTTTACCCTGCGCTACGAGGCGCTGGTCAACCAGCACAAGCGTCGTCGCAATCCGACCCGCGGTCTGGCCGGTGGCCGGGTCAGTCTGATCCCGCACCAACTCTATATTGCCCACGAGGTGGGTCACCGCTACGCCCCGCGCGTACTGCTGGCCGATGAGGTTGGTCTGGGCAAGACCATCGAAGCGGGCATGATCATTCATCAGCAGCTGCTCTCCGGCCGCGCCCATCGGGTGCTGATCCTGCTGCCCGAAACGCTCCAGCATCAGTGGCTGGTCGAGATGCTGCGCCGTTTCAACCTGCACTTCTCCCTGTTTGACGAGGAGCGCTGTATCGAGGCATTCGCCGATGCGGAAAACCCCTTCGAGACCGAACAGCTGGTGATCTGCAGCCTCGATTTCCTGCGCAAGAAGCGTCGTCGCTTCGAGCAGGTGCTGGAGGCCGAGTGGGATCTGCTGGTTGTCGATGAAGCACACCATCTGGAGTGGAGCGAAGAGGCGCCGAGCCGCGCCTATGAAATGGTGGAAGCGCTGGCCGAACAGGTACCGGGCGTGCTGCTGCTGACCGCCACCCCGGATCAGCTGGGCCACCAGAGCCACTTTGCCCGTCTGCGCCTGCTCGACCCCGAGCGTTTCTACGACTACGACGCCTTCCTCGCCGAGGAGCAGGCCTATGGTCAGGTCGCCAGCGCCGCGCAAGAGCTGCTGGATGGCGAGACCCTGAGCGACAACGCCAAAGCCATCCTGGCCGATCAACTGACCGGTCTGGATCTCGGCGATGCCGCCGCCCGTCAACAGGCGGTCGCCAAGCTGCTGGATCAGCACGGCACCGGTCGCGTCCTGTTCCGCAACAGCCGCGCCAACATTCAGGGCTTCCCCGAGCGTCATCTCAACGTCTACCCCATGCCGCTGCCAGAGCAGTACAAAACCGCCATCAAGGTGATGGGCATGATGGGTGGCAATGGCGGCGATCTGCAGACCCGCGCCCTGCGCTACCTCTACCCCGAGAAGATCTTCCAGCAGTTTGAAGGCGACAGCGCCAGCTGGACCCAGTTCGACCCGCGTGTTGACTGGCTGCTGGAGCTGCTGATCTCTGCCCGTCAGCAGAAGGTGCTGGTGATCTGCTCCGAAGCGGCCACCGCCATCGCGCTGGAAGAGGCCGTGCGCACCCGCGAGGGGATCCGCGCCGCCGTCTTCCACGAGGGGATGTCCATCCTCGAGCGGGACAAGGCGTCCGCCTATTTCGCTCAAGCTGAGGGGGGCGCCCAGGTGCTGCTCTGCTCCGAGATCGGCTCCGAAGGTCGCAACTTCCAGTTTGCCAGCCATCTGGTGTTGTTCGATCTGCCTCTTAACCCGGATCTGCTGGAGCAGCGGATCGGCCGTCTCGATCGTATCGGTCAGCAGAACACCGTCGAAATCCACGTTCCCTATCTGGAGGGTACCTCCCAGCGCGCCCTGCAGCTCTGGTATCACGATGGTCTGGACGCGTTCGAGCAGACCTGCCCGACCGCTCGTCCGGTATTCGAAGCGGTGCGTGACGAGCTGTTCGAGCTGCTGGCCGCCAACACCGGTGATCAGGCGATACTCGAAGCACTGCTGACCCGCACCCGCGAACTGCACGAGCCGCTCAAGGCCAAGCTGGAACAGGGCCGCGATCGTCTGCTGGAGATCCACTCCAGCGGTGGCGAAGCTGCCAAACAGCTGGTCGAGAAGCTGGCCGCCGAAGATGACGACACCGGCATGATCTCCTTCGCCCTCAAGATGTTCGACGAGATCGGCGTCAATCAGGACGATCGCGGCGAGAACGCGCTGGTGCTGATGCCGGGCGATCACATGCTGGTGCCCAGCTTCCCGGGCCTGCCGCAAGACGGCATGACCATCACCTTTGATCGCACCACCGCCCTGTCGCGGGACGATATGTCGTTCCTCTCCTGGGATCACCCCATGATGCGCGGCGGTATCGACCTGATCCTCGGCTCCGAGATCGGTGCCACCTCGGTCGCCCTGCTCAAGAACAAGGCGCTGCCGGTCGGTTCCATCCTGCTGGAGCTGATCTTCGTCGCCGAGTCTGCGGCTCATCCCCAGCTTTACCGCTTCATGCCGCCGACACCGATCCGCCTGCTGATGGACAAAAACGGCAACAACCTCGGCGAGAAGGTGGCGTTCGATGCGTTCAACCGCCAGCTGACGCCGGTTAACCGCCACCTTGGTAGCAAGCTGGTGACTGCGTCCCAGCCGGTGATTCACGGTCTGATTGGCCAGGGTCAGGCGATTGCCGAAGAGCTGAAGGCCGGGATTGTCGACAAGGCCCGCGCCCAGATGGCGCAAACCCTGCAGCAGGATCTCGATCGTCTGGAGGCGCTCAAGGCGGTCAACCCGAACGTGCGCGACAGCGAGCTGGAATATCTGCGCAATCTGCAGGCAGAATTGCACCACCTGATCGACCAGACCCAGCTCAAGCTGGATGCCATCCGCTTTATTGTGGTGACCCATAACTGATAAAACGGTGACATGGCCAAACCCAACGCAAGTTGGCTGCCATGCACTTTTTATCGTGGTAACCCATAACTGATGGGGGCTTGCCCCCGCTTTGACCAAAGATGCGAGACGCTATGTTTGTATACTCACCGCCCCTGGAACCCTGGCTCGATATCCTGTTCAAGGACAAGGACATCATGGTGGTCAACAAGCCCACTGGCCTGCTGAGCGTCCCCGGGCGCGGCCCCGAGAACGAAGACAGCGTGCTCCATCGGGTCAAGCAGCAGCACCCCAAGGCGGCTGCCGCCCATCGCCTCGACATGGCGACCACCGGCGTGCTGGTGATCCCGCTCAACCCCAACTCCCACCGGGAGCTGAGCCGGCAATTCCGCGAGCGGGAGACCGAGAAGCACTACCTCGCCTGGGTGTGGGGTGAACCGGAGCTGGATGCGGGCGAAGTGGATCTGCCGCTCTGCGTCGACTGGCCCAACCGGCCGAAGCAGAAGGTGGATTTTGAGGAGGGGCGTCATGCCCTGACCCTGTGGCAGAAGCTGAAGGTGGAGAATGGCAACAGCCTGATCAAGCTGATCCCGATTACCGGTCGCTCCCATCAGCTGCGGGTTCATATGCTGGAGCTGGGTCACCCCATCCTTGGCGATAACCTCTACGCCAACCCGGATGCGCTGGCGGCGGCACCGCACCTTTATCTGCATGCGGCCAGCCTGACCATCAGCCACCCCCGCAGCGGCGAGCGGATGACCTTCGAGGCGCCAGCCCCTTTCCCGGTCTGAGCCAGCCAGGTAACAGCCCAATAAAAAGAAAGCCCCCATCGAGAGATGGGGGCTTTTTTATCGCTCAGACGCGGATATCGATATTGCTTCCGAGGGAAGCGCTGGCCGATGTCGGCGCAGCCGGAGCGGATTGCGCTGCGGTTTGCAGCAATTTCAGTGCGGATTCGCCCTCTTGGGTCTGCTGTTTTTTGGCCAGACTGGCCGCCATCAACGCAGAACCGAACGACGCATTTGCAGAGCTGGATATGTCCATAGGTTACCTCCTGCACCAAAGAGTATCGGCCGCCCTCAGCCAGACATGAGCAATCAATGGACAATAATCCGAACCGGGGCCCGTTTTCATGTCGGTCGTGCGAACGCTGCGGAAGGGATAAATCGCCCCGAAACCGCGCCAGCTGGGCGTTTTGAGGGGTCATCAGCCATTCGATAAGCAAATGATGAAAGCCATATCATTTGAAAAATAAATGATAAAAAGCGCCACCAAGCCCCTCGAAAATGCCTATTCGAGGCCCGCAAGCTCCTCTGCCGTCATCGCCCGCAATACCCGACAGGGGTTGCCGGCTGCCACCACGTTGGCGGGCACATCTTTGGTCACCACCGAACCGGCGCCGATGACGCTGTTGTCCCCGATGGTGACGCCGGGGCAGATAACCGTGCTGCCGCCGATCCAGACGTTGTGGCCGATCCGCACCGGCTTGCCGAACTCGACCCCCCTGATGCGCGGCGCCACCGCCACCGGGTGAGCGGCGGTGTAGATCTGCACCCCGGGCGCCAGCAGCACGTTGTCGCCGATGTGCACCTCACAGACGTCGAGGATGGTACAGCCCACGTTGGCGTAGAAGTTCTCGCCGACGAAGATGTTGGCGCCATAGTCGCAGAAGAATGGCGGATTGATGGCGCACTCGTTGCCACGTCCACCGAGCAGCTCGTGCAGCAAAGCATCCCGCACCGGTTTCTCCTGCCAGCTGGTGTTGAAGGTGTGATAGAGCCTGCGGCAGCGCTCGCGCGCCGCTTTCAGCTCGGGATTGCCCGCATCATAAGGTTCCCCCGCCACCATCTTCTGCCACTCGGCACCACGTACCACCTTCTCCATTACCTACTCCATCAGCCAGATCAGGGATTCATAAGGGCGCAGCATACCCGATTGCGGTTGGGCCGGGCTATCCGGGTAGTTGCCGAGCAGCAGCCGACCTTGCCCGCTTTGCAGCTCGGCAGGCAAGGCAAACTCCACCGGCTCGCCGTAGAAGTTGCTCACCACCAGCAGGGTCTGACCGTTGGCGCGGCGGGCATAGGCCCAGATCTGCGGGTGCCCGGTCAGCAGCTCCTGATAATCCCCCTGGGTGAAGATGGGGTGCGCCTTGCGCAGGGCGATGAGATCCCGATAGTGCCAGAACACCGAGTGCTGGTCGGCCAGCGCCGCCTCGGCGTTGATCCCGGAATAGTTGGCAGCTGGCTTGAGCCAGGGCGTCCCTTGGGTGAAACCGGCATTGGGGGCGGCGCTCCACTGCATCGGGGTGCGCGAGTTGTCGCGGGACTTGGCGCCGAGAATGGCGAGGATCTCGGCCTCGCTCATCCCTTCGGCCTGCTTGATGGCGAAGATGTTGCGGCTCTCCACATCCTGATAGTCATCGATGCGCTGATAGCCGGGGTTGGTCATGCCGATCTCCTCCCCCTGATAGATGTAGGGGGTGCCCTGCAAACCGTGCAGCGTACTGGCCAGCATCTTGGCGGCCACGACTCTATGCTCGCCCTCGTCACCGAAACGGGAGACGATGCGCGGCTGATCGTGGTTGCACCAGAACAGCGCCGACCACCCCTTGCCGTGCATGCCGCTCTGCCAGTGGTTGAAGATGCGCTTGAGTTCGAGGAAATCGAACGGCGCCTTGGTCCACTTGTCGCCGTTGGGGTAATCCACCTTCAGATGGTGGAAGTTGAACACCATGGAGAGCTCGGAGCCATCGAGGGCACCATAGCGCTGGCAGTGCTCCAGCGAAGTAGAGGACATCTCCCCCACCGTCATGGCCCCCACCGGCGCAAACACGTCGCGGCTCACGTCCTGCAGGAATTCGTGGATGCGCGGCCCGTCGGTATAGAAGCGGCGGCCATCGCCAATCTCGTCGTTCGGGAACGCCTGATCCTTGGAGATAAGGTTGATGACGTCGAGGCGGAAACCGTCCACCCCCTTTTTGGCCCAGAAGTGGATGATGTTTTTCACCTCGGCGCGCACCGCCGGGTTTTCCCAGTTGAGATCCGCCTGCTCACGGGCAAACAGGTGCAGGTAGTATTGACCGGTGATCTCATCGAGCTCCCAGGCGCTGCCACCAAACTTGGATTGCCAGTTGTTGGGCACGCCGCCATCCACCGGATCGCGCCAGATGTAGTAGTCGCGGTAGGGGCTGTTCTTGTCCCCCAGCGCCGACTTGAACCAGGCGTGCTCGGTAGAGGTGTGGTTGACCACGATATCCATCACGATGCGGATGTCGCGCGCGTGGGCAGCGGCCAGCAGCGCCTCGAAATCAGCCATGGTGCCGTAGGCGGGGTCGATTGAGTAGTAGTCGGCGATGTCGTAGCCGTTGTCCACCTGCGGCGAGACGTAAACCGGGGTCAGCCAGAGGGCATCGACCCCCAGCGTCTTGAGGTAATCGAGGCGGGCCATGATCCCCTTGAGATCACCGGTGCCACGGGCAGCGGAATCCTGAAAGCTCTTGGGATAGATCTGGTAAATCACGGCGCTCTGCCACCAGGGTGTTTGGCTCATGGCTCTTTCTCTTGTCACAAATTGAAATGGGAGAGGGCGACCCGTTGGGTCGCCCTGACAATCAGATTCAGGCGCTGGCTTCGGCCAGCTTGCCAGCCGCTTGCTGGCGCTTGTAGACCAGCAGGGTCAGCACCACCGGCACCACGATGGCGACCAGCATGGCGAGGGAGTAAACCGCCCAGTATTGCGGCTGGATGGAGAGGATGCCCGGCAGGCCGCCTACCCCGATGCCGTTCGCCATCACCCCAGCGAAACCGCAGATGAGGGCAGCAAGGCTCGAGCCCACCATGGCGCACAGCATGGGGAACTTGTACTTGAGGTTGATACCGTACATCGCCGGTTCGGTCACCCCGAGATAGGCGGAGATAGCGGCAGGTACCGAGATCTCCCGCTCGTTCTCCTTGCGGCTAATCAGAATGATGCCGACGACCGCAGAAGCCTGAGCGATGTTGGAGAGGGCGATGAGCGGCCAAATCGGGGTGCCGCCCATGCTCTGCATCAGTTGCAGATCCACCGCGTTGGTGGTGTGGTGGATGCCGGTGATGACCAGCGGCGCGTAGAGGAAACCGAACAGGGCAGCACCGATAGGGGCGAAGGAGCCGGTCATGGCGGCCTTGGCAGCGAAGCCGACGCCCTCACCAATCCAGCGCCCGAACGGGCCGATAAAGGCGTGGGCCACGATCACCGCCAGCAGCAGAGAAACGAACGGCACAATCACCAGATAGAGATAGGCCGGAATGATCCGCTTGAGGTTGGTCTCTACCCAGGCGAGGAAGACACCCGCCAGCAGCGCCGGAATGACCTGCGCCTGATAACCCACCTTCTGGATCACGAACAGACCGAAGTCCCACACCTCGGGAGTCTGCTGGCCGATGCCGTAGGCGTTCATCAACTGTGGCGACACCAGCGTGATACCGAGCACGATACCGAGGATCTCGGAGCCGCCCATCTTCTTCACCGCAGACCAGCAGACGCCGACCGGCAGGAAGTGGAAGATCGCTTCGCCCAGCAGCCAGAGGAAGGCGTGCACCTGAGCCCAGAACTGGCTGATCTCGGTGAGGGTGTGAGTGCCATCGTCGAACATCTTGATGTCGCCGATGACGTTGCGAAAGCCCAGGATCAAACCACCGGTGATGATGGCGGGCAGCAGCGGCACGAAGATCTCCGCCAGATGGGAGATGCCCCGCTCCAGCGGGTTCATGTTCTGGCGCGCAGCCTGCTTGGCGGCCTCCTTGCTGCCACCGCTGACGCCGAGCTGCTCGGTCAGCGCCTTGTACCACTGCTCCACCTCGTTGCCGATCACCACCTGGAACTGACCGCCCTGGGTGAAGCTTCCCTTCACCGCCGGGATGGTTTCGATGGCCTTGCTGTCGGCCTTGGCCGGATCGTTCAGGACGAAGCGCAACCGGGTCAGACAGTGGCTGACGGTGGCGATGTTCTCCTTGCCGCCGATCTTGTCGATCAGGGTGGCAAGCTGCTGTGCGTTGATCTTGGACATGGGTCTTCCCTCTGTGACGCCATTGAATAGTGGTCTGCATCGCCCTTGCGAGCCACTCTTTGGGCTCGAGCGTTTTTGGTATCGTTCCCATTTAGCATGCCAACAATCTTGCCAGATCAAAATGGGAACGTTCCCAATTCGTGGTCATCGTCACAAAAAGCGCGTTTTTTGTTCAGTCCGGAGTGATGGGGGTCACAGGGTACGGCAGGGGGCTATGGTCGCCAGCGGCGGCTGATCCTGTTCGATCTGGCCGAGCAGCTGCCGCGCCGCCTGCTCCCCTGCCCCCTTGTAACCGAGATCCAGAGTGAGGGCGTTGGGGAAGAGGAAGGTAAACATGGGGTTGTTGCCAAGGCCGGTCACCAGCACCTCGCTACGCCCTTGTTCTTGCAGGTATTTTGCCGCACCGATGGCGAGGGTGTCGCTGGCGCAGACCAGCGCGCCGGTAGTCGGAGTGAGCAGCTCGGCAGCCAACCGGTAGCCGCTCTGCAGGCTAAGATCGCCGAGGGCGCTGCGCGCAGCTAACCCCTGCTCGGCGCAGTAGCCGAGGTAGGCGTCGAGCCGGCGCTGGCCGGTGGTGAGGTCGGCAGTATCCACCCCCAGATAGGCGATATCGCGGATACCACGGGCAGCGAGCTGGCCCAGCATGGTACGCACCGCCCCGACATCGTCAAAGCAGACCGAGGAGAAACCGGGATATTCGCGGGCAACCAGCACCAGCTTGTCCCTGAGCGGCGCCATGGCGGCATAGTCGAGATCGTTGAAGGCGAACAGGATGATGCCATCCACTCCGCGCCGCTCCAGCACCGCCAGATGCTCCTGTACCTTGGCGGGGGAGAACTTGCTCTCCATCAGCACGGCGTCGTAGCCGCGCTGGTAGAGGGTCTCCAGCATGCCGCGCACTGCCTGATTCTCCGAGCTGGAGTCGAGCCGCGAGACGATGATCCCCACCACCTGCTGGCTCTGGCTGCGCATGGCCCGCGCCGACTTGCTCGGCACGAAGCCATGCTCGGCGATGATCTGCTCCACCCGCTCGCGGGTCTCCTGCTTCACTTTGGGATCCTGATTGAGCACCCGGGAAACAGTCGACTTGCCGACCCCCGAGAGGCGGGCGATATCGAGGATGGTCAGTTTCTTGTCCATGGATTGACTCACTGGGGCTTGGCGCAGGCGGTGGAAATTGCCCACATTGTTGTGATTAACCCCTGTGAATACAAGCCCATGGCGTTAGAATGCCCTTTTTGCCCCGCTTCGGACGGCGCATCAGGAGGACGCCCACCATGGATCTGCTGGCCAGTCTGCTCTTCTCCCTCTCCATCACAGGTTCCATCTGCGTGATCCTGCTGCTCGGCATCTGGCTCAAACGGCTGGGGCTGCTGCCGGAGCCCTTTACCGAATCCGCCTCCCGGCTGGTGTTTCAGGTCACCCTGCCCGCCCTGCTCTTTCTCAGCATTCTTGGCACCAACTTCGCCACCATGCCGAGCCCCTGGTTTATCGGTTACGGCCTGCTCGCCACCGTCGCCAGCTATCTGGTGCTGGAGCTGCTGGCGGGCCGCTTTATCGGCGAGCAGCGACTGCGCGGCATCTTCGTGCAGGGGAGTTTTCGCGGCAACAGCGCCATCATAGGGCTCGCCTACGTGCAGAACGCCTATGGCCACGAGGGGCTGGGGGCTGCAGCGCTCTACGTCGGCGCGGTCACCGTGCTCTACAACATCCTCGCGGTCATCACCCTCACCCGCAGCCTCGGCGGCGCCACCGGCATCCGCCCCATCCTGCTCGGCATCATCAAGAATCCGCTCATCATCGCCATCGTGGCGGCCCTGCCCTTCAGCCTGCTCGGCATCAAGATGCCGCAGCTGCTGCTCACCACTGGCGGCTACTTCGCCAACATGACGTTGCCGCTGGCGCTGCTCTGCACCGGCGCCTCCCTCAGTCTTGGCGCCCTGCGCGGCGGGGCGGCGCTGACCGGCTGGGCCAGCGTGATGCGGCTCTGCCTCATTCCTGCGGTGTTCACTCTGGGGGCAGCCCTGCTCGGCTTCAGCCATCTGGAGCTCGGCATCCTGTTTCTTATCAGCGCTACCCCGACTGCCGCCGCCAGCTATGTGATGACCCGCGCCATGGGGGGCGACAGCGTGCTGGCAGCAAACATCATCGCCACCACCACCCTGGGGTCGCTAATTACTACCAGCCTCGGGGCGACTCTGATGAATTACCTCGGTCTGATGTACTGACCCTGCCAGAGGAAACTGCCAACCTCATCGCCACTATGAACCTTGGCTCGCATGTCACCCATACACCGGCTGGGAGCAATCCTGATGAACTATCTGGGTCTTATGTACTGACGGCTTGACCTTGCCGGAGGCGACAGCTTTACCCTTGTGCCATATCAACCGAGGAGAGCATTTATGACCATCGAACTCACCGTCTCCGGCATGTCCTGTGGTGGCTGCGCCGCCAGCCTGCAAAAAGCCCTGCTGGCCCAGCCTGCAGTCACCACCGCAACCGTCGACTTTGCCAGCAGCAAGGCCGTCATCGAGAGCGAGCTGAGCAAGACCGAGCTGATCGCCCTGATCGAAGCCAAGGGTTTCTCTGCGAGTTAAATTATCTCCATAGAGGTATAAAACAGGTTAAAAATCTGTACTCACCTGTCTTTTGGTGAGTTTTATCACAGATATTGATGGTTATCTGGGCAAACTGGCTGCAATTATTCCAACCATAAGGATTTGCAGCATGACCCTACCGATCCGCAAGACCCTGCTCGCCGCAGTCGTCGGCTTGACCCTCTCCCCCATGGCCATGGCGCTGCCCAACGTGCACATCCTGGCGACCGGCGGCACCATCGCCGGGGCAGGCCAGTCCGCTACCCAGTCCAACTACGAGGCTGGCAAGGTGGCCATCGAAACCCTGATCGCCGCCGTGCCCGAGATGAAAAACGTGGCCGACGTGCAGGGTGAGCAGGTGGTGAAGATCGGCTCTCAGGACATGAACGACGAGGTGTGGCTCAAGCTGGCCAAGCGGGTCAACGAGCTGCTGGCCAAGGATGATGTGGATGGCATCGTCATCACCCACGGCACCGACACCATGGAAGAGACCGCCTACTTCCTCAATCTGACCGTCAAGAGCGACAAGCCGGTGGTGCTGGTCGGTGCCATGCGCCCCTCCACTGCCATGAGTGCCGACGGCCCGATGAACCTCTACAACGCAGTGGTGACCGCCTCTGACCCCGCCTCCAAGGGGCGTGGCGTCATGGTGGCGATGAACGACACCGTGCTCGATGCCCGCGACGTCACCAAGACCAACACCACCGGCGTGCAGACCTTTGCTTCCCCCAACTTCGGCCCGCTCGGCTACATCCACAACGGCAAGATCGACTATCAGCGCAGCCCGGCCCGCCTGCACACCAGCAAGACTCCGTTTGACGTGAGCAAGCTCGACAAGCTGCCGCAGGTTGGCATCGTCTACAGCTACGCCAACGCCACCGATCTGCCGGCCAAGGCGATGGTGGATGCCAAGTTCGACGGCATCGTCAGCGCTGGGGTGGGCAACGGCAACCTCTACCACACCCTGTTCGACACCCTGGCCAAGGCGAGCAAGGACGGCATCCGGGTCGTGCGCTCCGCCCGCGTACCGACCGGCTCCACCACTCTGGATGCCGAGATTGATGACGCCAAGTACGGCTTCGTCGCCGCCGAGACCCTCAACCCGCAGAAGGCGCGGGTGCTGCTGATGCTCTCCCTGACCCAGACCAAGGATCCCAAGCAGATCCAGCGCTACTTCCAGCAGTTCTGACAGGGGACTCTGCAATCATGCCAAGGGCGGGATCTCCCGCCCTTTTCTCCTCCCCGCGCGTCACTCCCTGCCCCTGCGAGATCAAATTAGCGAGCAGGATCACCCGCTTTCACAAGCACATCGCCGCCAAATTCATTACACTGCCAGCGATATTTTCTACTCAAGGAGTGCAGCTGCAGTATGGAACTGTTGATCCTGTTGGGATTGATCTTGCTTAACGGCCTCTTCGCCATGTCGGAAATCGCCATCGTCACCGCCCGCAAGGCGCGCCTTGGCAAGCTGGCCAATGAAGGAAGCCGCTCGGCGGCCATCGCACTCAAACTCGGCGAAAACCCGACCCATTTTCTCTCTGCCGTCCAAATCGGCATTACCAGCATCGGTCTGCTCAACGGTATCTACGGCGAATCCCTGCTGGCGCAGCCCTTCTCCCTCTGGCTGCAGGAGTGGGGACTCTCCCCCAAGAGCAGCGGACTTATCGCCACCGTCATCGTGGTGGTGGGAGTAACCTACCTCTCCATCGTGGTCGGTGAACTAGTGCCCAAGCGGCTTGGCCAGCTCAGCGCCGAGCGCATCGCCTGTATGGTGGCGCGCCCCATGTTGTGGCTTGCCATCATGACCCGCCCCTTCGTCTGGCTGCTCTCGGCATCCACCAACACCACCTTGCGCCTGCTGCGGGTCAACCAGAATGGCAACGCCAACGTCACCGAGGAGGAGATCCATGCCATGCTGGTAGAGGGGTCGGAAGCCGGGGTGATCGAGGATCACGAACATACCATGCTGCGCAACGTGTTTCGTTTAGACGAGCGCAGCCTCTCCTCCCTGATGGTACCGCGCAGCGATATCCGCTATCTGGATCTGGCGCTGCCGCTGGAGGCCAACCTGCAACGGCTGGTGGAGTATCGTCACAGCTTCTTCCCGGTCTGCGACGGCAGCCTGTCGGATCTGGTCGGGGTCATCAACGTCAGCAAGGTGCTGCACGCCTACATCAAGGGGGAGCCCATCGATCTGGCGGCCCTGACTCAGGATTGCAGCCTGCTGCCCGAGACCCTCAACGGGGTCGAGCTGCTCAATCACTTCCGCACCCACAGCGAACAGATGGTGATGGTGGTGGACGAGTATGGCGAGCTGCAGGGGCTGGTCACCCAGCAGGATCTGCTGGAGGCGCTGGCCGGGGATTTCCAGCAGGAGGATGGCGAGGACAACTGGGCATTCCAGCGCGCTGACGGCAGCTGGCTGCTCGATGGCCTGATCCCGCTGCCCGAGTTGAAGGACTGTCTGGAGCTGGTTCGCCTGCCGGAAGAAGAAAAACATCACTATCACACCCTCGGAGGGCTTATCATGCTGCTCCTTGGTCGTGTTCCACACACCGGCGATCTGGTGACCCTGGAACAGTGGCAACTGGAAATTGTTGACATGGATGGTCTGCGCATCGACAAGGTGCTCGCCATGCCCTTGACCGATCAACCCAGCTAACCTGCGGAGTTTGCAAGTATGGAGCGGTTTTACCAACTGGCTCACGCCTTTATGCATCAGGATCTGGTGACCCTGTCCGATCCCAAGATGGCCTTCATGGTTTGCGCCGTCTTACTGACCTTTCTGGTATTGGAAAATGGCTTTATCCCCACCGCTTTCCTGCCCGGCGACAGCCTGTTGATCCTGACCGGCGTCCTCATCTATCAGGACGTGCTCTCCTTCGGGGTGATCCCGCTGCTGATCATGGCCACCTTCGTCGGCACCTGGCTCGGCTACATGCAGGGGCGCTTCCTCGGCCATACCCAGCTCTACCACCGGCTGCTCTCCCATGTGGAAGAGAAGCACCAGCAAAAGGTTTACTACCTGCTGGACAAATACGGGATCATCACCCTGATCACCGCCCGCTACATCGCCTTTGTCCGCACCGCCTACCCCTACATCGTCGGCGCCACCGAACTGCCGCAGGGGCGCTTTCTCATCGTCAATCTGATCAGCTCCATCATGTGGATCTGCCCGTTGGTGGGCTTCGGCTACTACCTGAGCCACACCAAACTGGCGGCCGAATATCAGTCCCAGTTCCTCAGCATCATCATCTACCTGCCGGTGGTGCTGCTGGTCGGTGGCGTCATCGCCCTCATCTGGCGCTGGATCAGCAAGCGCAAGGCCACACGGACCCAGAACTGACGCCGGCTGACCATGCCTGCACGAAGAGCCCTCTCATGGAGGGCTTTTTTGATCCCGCTTTTGCGCAAAGCGCAGAAATAGTCTCGATCGCCCCTTGTAAAGCCCGGTCAAAAATGAGTGAATCTAGCGCCTTTTTTCGATGGGAATGGAGTCGGTAGTATGCGGTGTCGGATTCGCGCAGTTGCGCTGGTTGTCGGCTTGATGGGAATGCTGGGATTGCCTGCGGCGAGTGCCGCCCCCAGCCCTGCCAAGCTGGATGTACGCTCGGAAAGCGCACTGGTGGTAGACGTCAACTCGGGCAAGACCCTTTATCAGAAGAATGCCAACAAGGCCCGCCCCATCGCCTCCCTCACCAAGCTGATGACGGCGCTGGTGGTGCTGGAAGCCCGGCAGAATCTGGATCAGATCATCACGGTCGACAAGGATGACATCGACCGGGTCAAGCACACCCATTCACGCATTCGCATGGGCACCAAGGTGACCCGCCGCGATGCCCTGCATCTGGCGCTGATGTCCTCCGAGAACCGGATGGCCTCTGCCCTCGGCCGCCACTACCCGGGCGGCCGCAGCGCCTTCGTGCGCGCCATGAACAACAAGGCGCGTCAGCTGGGCATGCGCAATACCCACTTCTACGACTCCACCGGCCTCTCGACCCGCAACGTCGCGACCGCGCAGGATCTGGCCAAGCTGGTGGCTGCTGCCTATCGCCAGCCGCTGATCCGCCAGTTCACTCAGGACGAGAACCGCGAGATGCGTTTCACCACCCCGGCCTACAGCCTGATGTTCAACAACACCAACCCGCTGGTGAAAAACCCGGATTGGGATGTGCGCCTCTCCAAGACCGGCTTTACCGATGAAGCGGGCCGCTGCCTGGTGATGCGGGCCAAGCCGGACAACCGCGAGCTGGCCATCGTGCTGCTCAACTCGGTGGGCAAACGCACCCCGGTCGGCGATGCCAACCGCATTCGCAAATGGCTGAAAAGCTGAGTGAATCACTCCTACTGAAAAAGGATGCTGCGGCATCCTTTTTTATTGCCGCCAAACCGCGCAGGAGCGCGTTAAAGGCATTTGGCGGTAGTGACCAGGTATCCACGCGAGCAAGATAAACCACTGCAAACAGCGAGGTTTTGACGCTGTAGGTTAATGAGGGGCAACGGGCAGGAAGAAGAGGGAATACGGGTATTGCGGCAAGCTGGGAAGAGACCGTTGCAGCACCATTAGCGGGAACAAGCGAGATGGATAAACGGTGCAAAACGCCCATAAAAAAACAGCCCCGACCGAAGTCGAGGCTGTCTGTATGGTGCGCCCGAGAGGATTCGAACCTCTGACCACCTGGTTCGTAGCCAGGTACTCTATCCAGCTGAGCTACGGGCGCTCACAACTTGTAGCACTGCTTGAGATATGGTGCGCCCGAGAGGATTCGAACCTCTGACCACCTGGTTCGTAGCCAGGTACTCTATCCAGCTGAGCTACGGGCGCTCATAAATTGTTGCACTGCTTGAAACATGGTGCGCCCGAGAGGATTCGAACCTCTGACCACCTGGTTCGTAGCCAGGTACTCTATCCAGCTGAGCTACGGGCGCTCATAAATCATTGTATTTGTTTGAAATGGTGCGCCCGAGAGGATTCGAACCTCTGACCACCTGGTTCGTAGCCAGGTACTCTATCCAGCTGAGCTACGGGCGCCCTGTTTTCAAACGATAAAAAAAGCTTACTCAACAGTAAGCCTTTTTCAGTGCTGACTTGCTGATGGTCAACACATGACTCCAAAGAGTCGAATATGGTGCGCCCGAGAGGATTCGAACCTCTGACCACCTGGTTCGTAGCCAGGTACTCTATCCAGCTGAGCTACGGGCGCAAAATGGCGGAGAAGGGGGGATTCGAACCCCCGATGCGGGTATAAGCCGCATACTCCCTTAGCAGGGGAGCGCCTTCAGCCTCTCGGCCACCTCTCCGTTTGCGGGGCTGATAATACTTCACAGGGATTTTTAGTCAAACACTTTTTTGGAGAAAAAAGCGTGTTCGCTCAGCATTTGGCCAAAGCGTGGAATATTCAAACAATATCGACACTTATCCCGCTCTTTTGCACCTTGCAGTGCGGTTTTGCCTGGCCTTAAAAAACAAAAGGCGACACATGAGGTGTCGCCTTGTCACAGCCATTAAAGCCGCTTAGAAGCCGGATTGACCCGGTACTTTCTCAGCCTGGATGCGCTGGTAGATCTCTTCGCGGTGTACGGAGACCTCTTTCGGCGCGTTAACACCGATACGGACCTGGTTACCTTTAACGCCCAGTACGGTGACAGTCACTTCATCACCAATCATCAGGGTTTCCCCTACACGACGAGTCAAAATAAGCATTCGCTTGCTCCTGTATCCTGTTTTGTTTTTATATCGATATGCGACATTATCTTACAAAGATACCGATATGGTAAATGGTTGAAACTAAATCAATCAGCGATTGTTAGCCCAAAGGCTGCTCTTGGGGCGCTTGATCCAATCCAAAAGCGGCGTGCAGGGCCCGCACCGCCAGCTCCAGATACTTCTCGTCAATCACCACCGAGATTTTGATTTCAGAGGTAGAAATCAACTGCATGTTGATCCCCTCCTCGCCCAATACCTTGAACATGGTGCGCGCAACACCGGGATGGTTCCACATGCCGACACCGACAATGGAGACCTTGGCAATCTCGCCATTCCCCTGCACGCAGGAGGCTCCCAGCTCAGTGGCGGTCTCCTCCAGCAGCGCACGGGCACGGCGGTAGTCGTCACGATTCACCGTGAAGGTGAAGTCGGCGGTGCCATCTCCCAGGGTATTTTGCACAATCATGTCGACATCAATGTTGGCGTCGCTGATCGGGTTCAGGATCTGCGCAGCCACGGTCGGTCTGTCCGGCACACCCAGAATGGTCAGGCTGGCCTCGTTGCGGTTAAAAGCGATCCCGGATACCAGGGGAGCTTCCATCCTCTCACCTCCATATGTGATTAAGGTTCCCTCTCCGTCGACAAAGCTCGACAACACCCGCAGCGGGACGCGGTACTTGCCCGCAAACTCCACCGAGCGGATCTGCAGCACCTTGGCGCCGAGACTGGCCATCTCCAGCATCTCCTCGAAGGTGATGGTGTCGAGACGACGAGCCTTGGGCTCGATGCGCGGATCCGTGGTGTATACCCCATCCACATCGGTAAAGATCTGGCACTCATCGGCCTTGATGGCCGCCGCCACGGCAACCGCCGTGGTATCCGAACCGCCGCGGCCCAGCGTCGTGATGGCGTTATGCTCGTCACGGCCCTGGAAACCGGCGATCACCACCACCTTGCCCGCAGCCAGTTCGGCATGAACCAGCTCGGTGTCGATGTGGGTGATGCGCGCCTTGCCATAGGCGGAATCGGTATGAATCCGTACCTGATCGCCAGTCATCGAGACCGCCGGGCAACCGCGTTTGTTCAACGCGATGGCCAGCAGCGCTATGGTGACCTGCTCACCGGTGGAGACCAGTACATCCATCTCGCGCCGGTTGGCATCAGGATCCAGTTGCTGGGCCATGCCCAGCAACCGGTTGGTTTCGCCCGACATGGCGGAGACAACCACCACCACGTCGTGTCCCTGGGCGCGGGTCTGCTCGACCCGCTCAGCTACCGCCTCGATCCGCTCCAGTGTGCCGACCGAGGTGCCGCCGTACTTCTGTACATAGAGTGCCACAGATCACCTCGCCCGATTACAGGCGCTCTTCCAGC
The DNA here is from genome assembly GCF_037890695.1 of Aeromonas jandaei. Lineage (NCBI taxonomy): Bacteria > Pseudomonadati > Pseudomonadota > Gammaproteobacteria > Aeromonadales > Aeromonadaceae > Aeromonas > Aeromonas jandaei. The sequence continues at coordinate 344,766 of NZ_CP149571.1, forward strand.
CAGGAGTGAACGGATTGCAGCGCTGCCGGCACCGCCTCAGGCTGGGTACCACCCGCCTGTGCCATGTCCGGACGGCCACCGCCCTTGCCACCCACCTGCTGGGCAACCAGATTGACCAGCTCACCGGCCTTGACCTTGCCGGTCAGGTCGTTGGTGACGCCCGCGATCAGGTTGACCTTGCCGTCGGCACAGGTTGCCAGCAGCACAACACCGGACTTCATCTGGTTCTTCAGCTCGTCCAGCATGCCGCGCAGGGATTTCGGATCGGCCCCTTCCAGCGCTGCAACCAGCACCTTCTGACCGTTGATCTCGATCACCTGACCCAGCAGGTCGTTACCGGCCTGAGCGGCCAGCTTGGCCTTGAGCTGCTCCAGCTCGCGCTCCATCATCTTGGCCTTGTCCAGCATCTGGCGAACCTTGTCGGCGATGCAGAACTGGTCGCCTTTCACCAGGGCAGCAGCCTCTTCGATCTGCTCGCCAACCTGATGCATGAAGTCGATGGCCGCTTTGCCGGTCACCGCTTCGATACGGCGCACGCCAGCAGCGATACCGCTCTCGGCGATGATCTTGAAGAAGCCGATATCACCGGTGCGCTTGGCGTGAGTACCGCCGCACAGCTCGGTGGAGTAGTCGCCCATGCGCACGACACGCACGTCGTCTTCATATTTTTCACCAAACAGCGCCATGGCACCGGCGGACTTGGCCGCTTCCAGATCCATCAGCTGGGTGGTGATTTCGTGGTTGGCGCGGATCTGGTTGTTGACCAGCTCCTCGACCCGGCGAATGGTCGCCATGGTCAGCCCCTCGAAGTGGGAGAAGTCGAAACGCATGCGCTCGGCTCCAACCAGAGAACCTTTCTGGGTGACGTGCTCGCCCAGAGCCTGACGCAGGGCAGCGTGCAGCAGGTGAGTCACGGAGTGGTTCAGGGCGATGGCCTGACGACGGTCAGCGTCCACCACGGCCTCGACCTCGGCCCCTTTCTCCAGGGTGCCCAGCTCCATGTAGCCCTTGTGGATGATCGCCTTGCCCGCTTTCAGGGTGTCGGTCACGGCAAAGATGCCGTCGTCCACTTTCAGGGTACCGCTGTCGCCAATCTGGCCGCCGGACTCGGCGTAGAAAGGGGTCTCTTCCAGCACGATGACTGCTTCGTCACCGGCGATCAGACCGCTCACCTCTTCCACACCCTTGTAGATGCCGACCACGCGAGTGCGCTCGCTCAGGGTCTTGTAACCGGTGAAGGGGGTCTCGAAGTCGAGCTTGAGCATCTCGTTGTAGTTCACGCCGAAGCTGGACGCTTCCTTGGCACGAGCACGCTGCTTCTCCATCTCGGCCTTGAAGCCCTCTTCGTCGATGCCGATCTCGCGCTCGCGCACCACGTCGGCAGTCAGGTCAGCCGGGAAGCCGTAAGTGTCATAGAGCTTGAACACCACTTCGCCCGGAATAACCTTGGCATCGCCCAGGTTGGCCAGAGCGTCTTCCAGCAGCAGCAGACCGCGATCCAGAGTGCGGACGAACTGCTCCTCTTCGATGCGCAGCACGCGCTCGACCAGCGGCAGCTGGGCGATCAGCTCGGCAGCGACATCCTTCATCTGCACTGCCAGCTCGGCAGCCAGTTTGTAGAAGAAGACATCGGTAGCGCCCAGCTTGCGACCGTGACGCACGGCGCGGCGGATGATGCGGCGCAGCACATAGCCACGACCTTCGTTGGACGGCATCACGCCATCTGCCACCAGGAAGGCGCAGGAGCGGATGTGGTCAGCGATGACGCGCAGGGACTGGTTGCTCAGATCGGTGGTGCCAACAATCTCGGCCGCTTTCTTGATCAGCGCCTGGAAGATGTCGATTTCGTAGTTGGAGTGCACACCCTGCATGATGGCGGAGATACGCTCCAGACCCATGCCGGTATCCACGGACGGACGCGGCAGCGGCTCCATGGTGCCGTCTGCCTGACGGTTGAACTGCATGAACACCACGTTCCAGATCTCGATGAAACGGTCGCCATCCTCTTCCGGTGAGCCGGGACGGCCACCCCAGATGTGATCGCCGTGGTCATAGAAGATCTCGGTGCAGGGACCGCACGGGCCGGTATCGCCCATCGCCCAGAAGTTGTCGGAAGCGTAAGGGGCACCCTTGTTGTCACCGATGCGCACGATGCGATCGGCCGGGACACCGACCTCTTTTTCCCAGATGTCGAAAGCTTCATCATCAGTCGCGTAGACGGTCACCAGCAGGCGATCTTTCGGCAGCTGCAGCACCTCGGTCAGGAAGCCCCATGCAAACTTGATGGCATCCTGTTTGAAGTAGTCACCGAAGCTGAAGTTGCCCAGCATTTCGAAGAAGGTGTGGTGACGAGCGGTATAGCCGACGTTTTCCAGATCGTTGTGCTTACCACCGGCACGCACGCAACGCTGGGAAGTCGTCGCGCGATTGTAGGCACGCTTGTCTGCGCCAAGGAACACGTCCTTGAACTGGTTCATACCCGCGTTGGTAAACAACAGGGTCGGGTCGTTATGCGGTACCAGCGAGCTGGAGGAGACAACCTGGTGCCCCTGGGAACGGAAATACTCGAGAAACGCAGCGCGAATCTCTGACGTGGACATATACATGGAAAATCCTGCTTGATTCGAATACGGACTTTTAACCGCATTAATGTAAGTTTTCTGCGGGGTAAAGTAAAACGGACAGGGCCGCCACGGGCGAAAAAGCGCACATAAACGGGCCAGAAAAGAGCGCCACTGCTCACAGTGGCTTTTTTCACTGTCGAGAGGCAAAAAAGCAGCGCATAAAGAGGGATGAGATGAACAAAAGGCGACTTTTTCGGGATTGCGCTCGCAAGCTACTGAGCCGGCAGGAAAAACCTGCCACAAGGGGAGGTAAAACGACTGTTGCCACGCAGTGGCGTTACTCCTCCCGCTCCTGCAGGGCCGAGATGGCATAACGGGCCTGATCCTGGGTAAAGCCGCGCCCCAGCAGATATTTGAGCCACTTCATCCGCAGCTTGAAATCGGCCAGATCGGCAATTTTTGCCCGTCGCTCCAGCAGTTCGAAGGCAAGCTCGAACCAGTCCAGCTCGGGTTGCTCGAAGGCGGCATCGATCTGGCCATCGTCCAGCCCCTTGCGACGCAGGTCGAAACGGATCTTGAGCGGGCCATGTCCCTTGGCGGCACCGGCCCGCACCGCCATGGCACCATAGCGTTCGTCATTGACCCAGTTGTAACCGCGGCAGTAGTCGACAACCGCCTCGATCACCTCTTCCTGATAGCCCTGCTGGCGCAGGCGTCTGGCCAACTCCGACTCGGCACTCTCGCGGCGGGCCAGACTGCGCATGGCATAGCCGCGGGCCGCCGCCAGTTGTTCTTCAAAGGTGAGTTCGACAGGTTTGTCAGCAGATTCATCAACCATCATAAATAACAAGGCCGGGTATCTACCCGGCCTTCCTTTGTTCCTTATTCGAACTCTTGTTCGCTTTCGGCATCGAACTCGTCTGCCTCAACCGGTGCAGCCTTGTCATCGACTGGTACGGCACCGGAGAGCAGCAACTCGCGCAGTTTGGCTTCCACTTCGCCAGCCAGCGCCTTGTTCTCGGCGAACAGTTTCATCACGTTGGCCTTGCCCTGACCAATCTTCTCGCCGTTGTAGCTGTACCAGGCACCCGCCTTGTCGATCAGCTTGTGCTTGACGCCCAGGTCAACCAGCTCACCCTCTTTGGAGATACCGGCACCGTAGAAGATCTGGAATTCGGCCTGCTTGAAGGGAGGAGCCACCTTGTTCTTCACTACCTTGACGCGGGTCTCGTTACCGACCACTTCGTCACCTTCCTTGATGGCGCCGGTACGACGGATATCCAGACGCACTGAGGCGTAGAACTTGAGCGCGTTACCACCGGTAGTGGTCTCCGGGCTGCCGAACATGACGCCAATCTTCATCCGGATCTGGTTGATGAAGATGCACAGGCAGTTGGCGTTTTTGATGTTGGCGGTCAGCTTGCGCAGCGCCTGGGACATCAGACGGGCCTGCAGGCCAACGTGGGAGTCACCCATCTCGCCTTCGATTTCCGCTTTCGGAGTCAGCGCCGCCACGGAGTCGACGATGATGACGTCAACGGCGTTGGAGCGCACCAGCATGTCGCAGATCTCCAGCGCCTGTTCACCGGTATCCGGCTGGGAGATGAGCAGGTCGTCGACGTTGACGCCCAGCTTGGCGGCATAGATGGGATCCAGCGCGTGCTCCGCATCGACGAAGGCACAGGTCTTGCCCTTCTTCTGGGCTTCGGCGATCACCTGCAGGGTGAGGGTGGTTTTACCGGAAGATTCCGGGCCGTAGATCTCGACGATACGACCGCACGGCAGACCACCGATCCCCAGCGCCACGTCCAGAGAGAGGGAGCCGGTGGAGATGGCTTCGATATCCATGGTCTTGCTGTCGCCCAGACGCATGATGGAGCCTTTGCCGAACTGCTTTTCAATCTGACCCAGCGCAGCCGCCAGTGCCTTCTGTTTGTTCTGATCCATGCCAATCTCCGCTGGAAATCGTGAGTAAAAAATGAAGTTGGGCTAAGTATACTGTCTATTCATACAGTATCAAGCCCAATTTATCTGAGCAGGGCCAACAGACCCGACAAGGCCTGTCTCACCGCCTGCTGGCGCACCTGCCGGCGATCCCCGTCGAAGCGGGCCAGCAGGGAGTGGTGGCGGCCATTGCTGTCGGCCCAGGCGAACCAGACGGTGCCGACCGGTTTGCCCTCGGTCGCACCGCCGGGGCCGGCGATGCCGCTGATGGCAACGCTGATGGAGGCAGACGAGTGCGCCAGCGCGCCGCGGGCCATCTCCAGCACCACCGCCTCGCTCACCGCGCCGTGCCGCTCAAGGCTCTCGCGGCTCACCCCCAGCATCTGCTGTTTGGCCTCGTTGGTGTAGGTGACAAAACCGCGATCGAACCAGCCGGAGCTGCCCGCGATGTCGGTGATGGCCGTAGCCACTCCACCGCCGGTACAGGATTCGGCGGTCGCCGCCAGCCAGCCCCGCTGACCAAGGGCCCGCCCCAGCTCGATGGCGAGGTGCTCTATCTCAGCGTCCAGTTTCATCACAGCTCCTTCTGATGCGTGGAAAGGACACATTATGCGATCCCGCCGCAGCCCCTCGCAACTGAGCTTATTGTCACAAGGCTGATGACTCGCATCGGCCAAATGGTGGTGCGAGCCAACCTCCCCCGGCGCGGCGCTTATGTGTAGAATGGCGCCATCAAGCTCAAGGCTCATCACCGCAGACCCGGGCCCGCAGAGGCCCCTTCTGGAATAGAACATGACCGCACAACACCAAGCTACTGGCGCTGCGCCAAGCGCCAATCTCAGCGCCCACACGCCCATGATGCAGCAGTATCTGACCCTCAAGGCCGAGAACCCGGAGATCCTGCTGTTCTACCGGATGGGCGACTTCTACGAGTTGTTCTATGACGATGCCCGCAAGGCCTCCCAGCTGCTCGACATCTCCCTGACCAAGCGCGGCCAGTCGGCCGGCAGCCCCATCCCGATGGCGGGTGTTCCCTATCACGCCATCGAGGGTTATCTGGCCAAGCTGGTGCAGCTCGGCGAATCTGCCGCCATCTGCGAACAGGTGGGGGATCCCGCCACCAGCAAGGGGCCGGTGGAGCGCAAGGTCATTCGCATCATCACCCCGGGCACCGTCTCCGACGAGGCACTGCTCAGCGAGCGACAGGACAACCTGATCGCCGCCGTCTATCACGATGGCCGCCGCTTCGGCTACGGCACCATGGACATTGGCTCGGGCCGCTTCTTCATTAACCAGTTCGAGAAAGAAGAGACCCTGCTGGCGGAGCTGCAGCGCACCAATCCGGCCGAACTGCTCTACCCCGAATCGTTCGCCTTCCTGCACCACGTCGAGGGTCGCCGCGGTCTGCGCCGCCGCCCGGAGTGGGAGTTCGAACTCGGCACCGCCCGCAAGCTGTTGTGCCAACAGTTCGGTACCCAGGATCTGGTGGGCTTTGGCGTCGAACAGAGCGAGACCGCCCTGTGCGCGGCCGGCTGTCTGATGCAGTACGTCAAGGACACCCAGCGCACCGCCCTGCCCCACATTCGCAGCGTGCGCCTCGAACAGCCCGATCATGCGGTCATCATGGATGCCGCCACTCGCCGCAATCTGGAGCTGACCCAGAATCTGGCCGGCGGTCACGACAACACCCTCTCTGCGGTGCTGGACTGCACCGCCACGCCGATGGGCAGTCGCTTGCTCAAACGCTGGATCCACCAGCCGATCCGTGATCGGGTGATCCTGAAAGGTCGCCAGAGCACCATCAAGGAGCTGATCGAACAGAACCTCTATGACGAGCTGGGTGGTCTGCTTCGTCAGGTCGGCGATGTGGAGCGGGTGCTGGCGCGTCTGGCCCTGCGCTCGGCCCGTCCGCGCGACCTCACCCGGCTACGGCAGGCTTTCGCCCAGCTGCCCGAATTGCAGCGCCTGCTGGCGGAGAGCGAGCACGAGGCGGTGCAGCAGCTGCGCGAGCGGGCCAGCACCTTCCCCGAGCTGCTGGACCTGCTGGAGCGCGCGGTGATGGAGGTGCCGCCGGTGCTGATCCGCGATGGCGGCGTGATCCGTGAAGGGTTCAACGCCGAGCTGGACGAGCTGCGGGATCTGGCCAACGGCGCCACCGCCAGCCTCGCCCGTATCGAGGAGCGGGAGAAGCTGCTGACCGGCATCAACACCCTCAAGGTGGGTTACAACAAGGTGCACGGCTTCTATATCGAGGTAAGCCGCGCCAACAGCCATCTGGTGCCGGCCCACTACATCCGCCGCCAGACCCTCAAGAACAACGAACGCTACATCATCGACGAGCTGAAAAAGTACGAGGATCGGGTGCTCACCGCCCAGGCGCAGGCGCTGGCGCTGGAGAAACGCCTCTACGAAGAGCTGCTCGATGCTCTGCTGCCGCATCTGGGCGATCTGCAGGAGTCCGCTGCCGCGCTGGCGGAGCTGGACGTGCTGGCCAACCTGGCCGAGCGGGCCGAGACCCTCGACTATCGCTGCCCCACCCTCATCGACGAGGATCAGATCATCATCGAGGCGGGCCGCCATCCGGTGGTGGAGCAGGTGATGACCGACCCCTTCATCGCCAACCCCATCCGGCTGGAGCGGGAGCGGCGGATGCTGATCATCACCGGCCCCAACATGGGCGGTAAATCGACCTACATGCGCCAGACCGCGCTGATCGTGCTGCTGGCCCACATCGGCGCCTTCGTGCCGGCCGACAGCGCCCGCATCGGCCCCATCGATCGCATCTTCACCCGCATCGGAGCCTCGGATGATCTGGCCTCCGGCCGATCCACCTTTATGGTGGAGATGACCGAGACCGCCAATATCCTCAACAACGCCACCGCCCGCAGTCTGGTGCTGATGGACGAAATTGGCCGCGGCACCAGCACCTACGACGGCCTCTCGCTGGCGTGGGCCTGCGCCGAACAGCTGGCGAGCAAGATTGGCGCCTACACCCTGTTTGCCACCCACTACTTCGAGCTGACCCGCTTGCCGGAGCTGATGAGCGGGCTGGCCAACGTCCACCTGGATGCAGTGGAGCACGGCGACACCATCGCCTTTATGCACGCGGTACAGGAGGGGGCGGCCAGCCGCTCCTACGGTCTGCAAGTGGCGGCGTTGGCGGGGGTGCCGAAATCGGTGATCCAGCAGGCCCGTCACAAACTGCACGAGCTGGAAAGCGCCACCCCGGTGGCCGCCGGTGAAACCCGCCCGGCCCCGATGGCCATGGCGCCCCAGAGCCATCCGGTAGTCGATGAACTGGAAGCGGTGCGCCCGGACGAGCTTACCCCGCGGCAGGCGCTGGATCTGCTCTATCGCCTCAAGCAGATGCTGTAACCAGCGACTGCCAATCAGCAAGATAAAAGGGGAACCGCGAGGTTCCCCTTTTTATTGCCGTAATGCCTTTTCGGACTGTTTTACTGCTAGGCAGCCTGCGCCTCTCTGCCCGCCCGCAGCAGACTCTGGCGCCCTTGCCAGTAGCCCTGCAGATAGCCGGACTCCAGCTTGAGCTGATCGCGGGTAAAGCGGGAGACCGGAAAACCGGCCGGTGGCGCGATCACCTCGATCTCGCAATCCGCAGGCGGCATTTCGATAAAGTCGAGGGCGCGGTTGTAGGCCACATCCCGTGCCAGCATCGCCTGTGCCAGTGCAGGCTGGGTCTTGAGCAGCGCCTTCACCATCCAGCAGAAGCGGGCCGGCTTCTTGCGATAACCGCGTGGCTCGGAGAGCACCACCGTCATCCGCCGCGCCCCGCGCCGATAGGCCTCGATCACCGGGATGGAGTCGCTGATGCCGCCATCCGCCATGGGACGGCCATCGACAGAGGGGGTCTCGTGCTGCACCACCGGCAGGGCGCAGGTGGCGGTCAGCACCTCGTCCATGTTGTCGGGGTGCACCGGCAGGTAGACAGCCGCGCCGGTCGCCACCTCGGTGGTGACCGCATAGAAGGGAATGCGGCAGGCGGAGAAGGTGTCGAGGTCGAGGGGAAAGCGGTAGCGGCTGGTGCGCCAGAGCCAGCTGACATCCACCAGATCACCCCCCTTGACGAAGCGCAGCGGATCGAGAAAGTCGCTGCTGCAGGCCAGCTGGGTGATGATGTGGTGACTGCGGCGCGGCTGCTCACTCAGGTAAGAGACCAGATTGGTCGCCCCGGCCGAGACCCCCATGACGAAATCGAACGGGTAGTGGTGACTTTCCACGAAGGCATCGAGCACGCCACTGGCGAAGATGCCGCGCATGGCGCCCCCTTCGACAATGAGCGCGTTGGTAGCAGAAGAGAACATGTGAAGGCTCCGTCAGCGGTAACAAATCCGGGGCATGCCCCGATCGGTGATGGACGCCTTCATGTCGGACACCAAGACGCCTGAGCTGGACGGTTCGGACAGTGTCGCTGTGCCGATACCGTGAAGCGACTGCCAGTATATGCAGTGAACAAACCTGCAAAAAATGAATTTAAATAATAAAAATTATGCCACTTTGGAATGATTTGTACCGTAAAAAGGCCAGCCGCAGGGCTGGCCGTGTTCTCACCTCAATCAGGGCAAGCCGGGGCCAAAACGCCCGGTCACCGGATCGTAGTGGTAGGCGTCGTAATCAAAGTCGATCCCCTTGAGCAAGGGGTTGGGCAGCTCGAACAGCTGGCGCTGGTGGAGTCTGGCCTGATCGAGGGAGGGTTTGAAGTGGTGCAGCCAGAGCCGCTGCAGCGAGCCATCCTGCCACGCCAGCTTGAGCCCGGCCTGAATGCGCCGGATCCCCGCCTGATTCCCCTTGAAGGTGTAGAAGAGATGGAGGAAGGGGTAGTGCAGGGCGATATGCTGCTCCACGGTGAGGCCGGGCAGATCCCGGTGCTGCTCCAGCTCGGTGAAGAGCTCGTTGGCGCCGCGGCAAAAGAGGTCGGCCCGCCCGCGAGCCACCAGCTTGAACAGCCGCTCGTAGCTGTCCACCTCCTGCACCTGCAGACCGGCCGCCCGCAAAATGGCGGCATCCTGCCAGCCACGCCCCTGCACGTTCTGGTACTGCTTGAGCTGCTCGAAGCGGGTCACTCCGGCAATGGCCTTTGCCTGCTGCGGGCTGACGAAGCAGATGCGATAGCCGAGGATGCCGAGTTCCACCGGGAAGCGGACATAGTCGAGGGCCTCACCGCTATCGGGCTGCGGCGTATCGACGGCAAAGAAGTTGGGGTAGAGGTTGGTCTGCAGCACCTGCCGCAGCCGGATCCGGTTCATCGGCGGCGCCGCCCGCAGCTCGTAGTCACCGAAGCTGTCGCGGGTCTTCTCCAGCGCCAGCTGCAGCAGCTCGCGAAAATAGATGGTGCGCTGATCCCGGTCGCTCTCCGGGCTGATATGGGTAAAGACGTCGCTCGCCCGCAGGGGGGCGGCGAGAAGTGAGAGGCTGCATAGCAGCAAGAAGGAGGCGAGGCGATGAAAGGTCATACTGCTCATCCCGGGAATACACGCTCACTAGAGTGTAGCGCCGGGACGAGCAGCCTTGTAAAGGGAAGCTCAGCCTACCAGAACATCCGGCCCAGCAGGGGCGCCAGCAGCACGGTCACCATGCCGGCGATCATCATCACCATACTGGAGACCACCCCCTCTTCGTTACCCATCTGATAGGCCCTGGCGGTGCCGGCACCGTGGGCCGAGGCGCCAAACCCCGCCCCCTTGCCGAGACGACTGCGAATGGCCAGCACGGTGAGCACGCTCTCCCCCACCGCCATGCCGATGACGCCGGTCAGCACCACAAACAGCGCCGTGAGGTCGCTCTGACCGCCGATGGCGCGGGTCGCCTCCACCGCAAACGGCGTGGTGATGGAGCGCATCGCCAGACTGCGCTGCAACATGTCGGAGAGATCGAGCCAGCGGGCCAGCAGCACGGTACTCCCCACCGCCATGATGACCGAGGCGACCACCCCGACCGACAGCGACAGCCAGTGGCGACGAATGAGCTGGCGGTTCTCGTAGACCGGCACCGCGAAGGCGACGGTCGCCGGGCCCAGCAGCCAGAGCAGCCAGTGGGATTCCGCCATGTAGTCCTGATAGGGGATGTGGAACAGCAGCACCACGGCCACCAGCAGGGTCGGCGCCAGCAGCAGCGGCATCAGCGGCAGGATCCGCTTTTTGCCGTAGAGCCATTTGCTGGCGTAGTAGAAGAGCAGGGTAAGGGCGAAACAGATCAGCCCGAGCAGGGTATCAGACATGACGGCGACTCCGGCGGGCCAGTTTCAGTTCGAGGCGGTACACCCGATCCACCACCAGTGCCGTGGTGCCGAGTACCAGAGTGGTGCTCACCAGCAGCACCACCATGATGCGCCACCCCTCTTGCAGCAGCAGCTCCTGATAGTTGACCACCGCCACCACGGCGGGGACGAAGAAGAGCAGCATCTCCGCCAGCAACCAACGCGCACCGGCACTGAACCACTCGGCCTTGACCACCCCGAGCAGGATGCAGGCCAGCAGCAACAGCATGCCGGTGAGGTTGGCGGGCAGCGGCAGATGGAGAGTTCGAACCGCGGTATCGGCCAGCAGCCAGATGGCCGCCAGCAACACAATCTGGAAGGGAGTCTGTAACCAGCGCAGGGCAAGGGATTTCATGATTAAGGGTCTTTCTGTGAACTGGTTCACAGTATAGAGAGAGGTAAAACCTTCCAGAAATGAATTTAAATTATCAACTTCATGCCTTAAAGGCATGTATTATCCCTCCCGCAGTACGCGGCCAAGGTCGCGGCAGAGCTGGCGCAGGGTGCCGTTATCGAGGCCGGCATAACCGAGCAGCCACCCCTCCCGATCCGACTCTCCCAGATAGAAGGGGCGCAAGGCTCGCAATCCCAACCCCTGCCGGTTGGCCAGGTTTGTCCAGCGCGCCTCGCCGCCGGGAGGCAACAGCGCGGTGCACTGCAATCCGGCACCGGTGTGAATGGGGGTCAGCTGTGGGCAGTGCTCGGCCAGCTGGGCCAGCAGCAGATCCCGCCGGCTGCGGTAGAGCAGCCGCATCTGGCGCAGATGGCTGGCAAAGTAGCCTCCCTGCAGAAACTCGGCAGTCACCGCCTGCAACAGCTGGTTACTGTGACCGTCGAACGCGGCGCGCGCGCGGGCAAAGGGCTCCAGCAGCGCCGGTGGCAGCACCAGATAGGCAAGGCGCAGCGAACCGAACAGCACCTTGCTGAAGGTACCCACATAGATGACCCGGCCGCTGCGATCCAGCCCCTGCAACGAGGGGAGCGGCCGCTGGTCGTACTGAAACTCGCCGTCGTAGTCATCCTCCAGGATCCAGGCCTGCTCCCGCTCGGCGCGGGCCAGCAGCGCCATGCGCCGTGGCAGGCTCATCGCCATGCCGAGGGGATACTGGTGGGAAGGAGTGGTGTAGATGAGGCGCGGCGCCGGGTGAGCGCCCGCCGGGTTGAGCCCCTCCTCATCCACCGGCACCGGATGGAGGTGCGCCCCGGCGGCCTGCATCGCATTGCGCGCGCCGAGGTAGCCCGGCTCCTCCAGCCAGACCGTATCACCGGGGTCGAGCAGCAGCTGGGCGGCGAGCTGGATCCCCTGCTGGGAGCTGGTGAGCAGCAGCACCTGCTCCGGGTGGCAGACCAGTCCGCGCGACTGCACCAGATAGGCGGCGATGGCCTGACGCAGGGCGGGCAGACCGGCGGGATCGCCATACTGCATCAGGCGCGGGCCGTGCCGGCGCCACTGCTGCTGCAACAACCGCCCCCACAGCTCGCGGGGAAAGGCGAGCGTATCGCCCTGACCGCTGGCAAAACTGTGCGGGGTGCCCGTCTCCTCCTGACAGGCGCCGCTGGCGAGGATCGCCTCCCCGCGCCTGGACAGGGGGGCGCCACCGCGCTGGCGGCTGCGCGGCGCGGGCACCACCGCCAGCGCCACGAAGCTGCCCACGCCGACCCGGCGGGTCAGGTAGCCCTCCGCCTCCAGCCGGCCATAAGCCTGCTCAACCGTGCCACGCGACAGGGAGAGATCCCGCGCCAGCACCCGGCTCGGCGGCAGGCGGCTGCCCTGCGGCAGGTGACCGGCGAGGATGGCATCGCGCACCGTGCGCACCAGTCGCTCCTGCACCGGCAAGCTGGCATCGTTCTCGGCAAACAGGGTCGGCAAGGCGCTCATTGGTCTACTCCATCCAGCAGAATTGGTACATCCGTGTGAACCATTATGCCGCTAGAGTGGAGCTCTGCCATCAGACAAGGAGTTAATCATGAGTCACGTTCGTTCCACCGGCCTGCTCTCGCCCGAGCAGGCCGCCCTCTTCTTCGAAGCCCAGCTTGCCTGCCGCACCGATGCCGCCGATCTGGCCGCTGACCTGATGGCGGCAACGGCCGGCATCGTCGTCATCGACACCCGCTCGCCAGCGCACTACGCCGCCGGCCACATTCCCGGGGCCATCTCCCTGCCGCACCGGGAGATGGTGCCCGAGCGGGTGGCCGGGCTCGATCGCGATGCCATCTACGTCTGCTACTGCGACGGCATCGGCTGCAACGGCTCGACTCAGGGAGCTTACAAGCTGGCGCGCCTCGGTTTTCGGGTCAAGGAGCTGATCGGCGGCCTCCACTGGTGGCAGCAGGATGGCTTTGCGGTCGCGCTCGGCGACGAGCCGGGTCAGCTGGCCAACGAGGAGGTGCGCTGTGGCTGCTGAGATCAACGAATTTGGCCAACCGCTCGGGCCGCTGGTCGCCGGCTGGGACGGCGCCCGCTTCCCGGAAGCGCAACTGCTTGAGGGGTGGGGCTGTCGCTGCGAGCCACTCGATCCGGCCCGCCACGAAGCGAGCCTCTGGCAAGCCTTCGGCAAGGATGACGGGAGCCTTTGGACCTACCTCACCAGCGGCCCCTTCCCAAGCCGCTCCGAGTGGCAGGGATGGCTGGCGCGTATGGCGGCGGGGCGGGATCCCCAGTTCTACGCCATCGTCGATGCCGCCAGCGGGCGCGCCCTCGGACTCGCCAGCTTTCTGCGCATCGACCCTCTCGCTGGCAGCATCGAGGTGGGCTGGCTCCACTTCGCCCCGGCGATGCGCCGCACCCGGCTCGCCACCGCCGCCATGACGCTGATGATGGCGCGCGCCTTCGCCCTCGGCTATCGCCGTTACGAGTGGAAGTGCAACGCCCTCAACCTCCCCTCCCGGCAGGCGGCGCTGCGGCTCGGTTTCACCTTCGAGGGGATCTTCCGGCAGGCCCGGGTCGACAAGGATCGCTCACGCGATACCGCCTGGTTCTCGGTGATCGACAGCGAGTGGCCCGCCCTGCAGGCGACCCTTGCCCGCTGGCTGGACGATGCCAACTTCGACCAGAGCGGGCGCCAGCGCCTCTCCCTCTCGGCGCTCACCGCCGCCCTGCGCGGCAACTGAGTGCATACGGGCGGCCACCCTGGCCGCCCCACATTTTCCAGCCATCCGATCGGCCAGCCTGTTTATCCCCTGCCCGCTGCACGCCTCACCCCGTTGAGAGGCTCAGATCCTTCATGAAATGAATTAGAATGAGTCATTTCATGCCATATTGGCATGATTAGAGCCCTTGTTATCCCGGGAGAGCCCATGGATATTCGCGCCCTGCGCTACTTTGTCGAACTGGTTCGGGAGCAGAGCTTCACCCGCGCCTCGGAGAAGCTGTTCGTCACCCAGCCCACCATCAGCAAGATGATCCGCAATATCGAGGAGGAGCTGGGCCAGCCTCTGCTCAACCGGGAGGGGCGTCGCTTTACCCTGACCGACAGCGGGCAGGTGCTGTTTCAGCGGGCCCAGACCATTCTGGCCGAGATGCAGCAGCTGGAGGCGGAGCTGGCGGATCTGCAGAGCCTGCAGCATGGTCGCCTCACCCTCGGCATTCCCCCCATGGTGGGCCACCTCTACGCTGATCTCATTCGCGCCTACCGCACCCGCTACCCCAAGGTGGAGCTGACGCTGGTGGAGTATGGCGGCCGTCTGATCGAACAGGCGGTGCTGGAGGGGGAGCTGGATCTCGCCATCACCATGCTGCCCACCAAAGAGGAGGGGCCGCTCAGCGCCCTCGATCTCGATCGCTATCCCATTCAGGTGGTGCTGCCGGATCAGCCGCGCTGGCGCGGCGATGCGCCGCTGCGGATGGAGGCGCTGCAGGAGGAGCCCTTCCTGCTCTATACCCAGGCCTTCACTCTGAGCGAGCGGCTGGAGCAGGCGTGCCGGGAGGCGGGGTTCGTGCCGCAGGTAGCGGCACGCAGCAGTCAGTGGGATTTTCTCACCGCCATGGTGCGCAGCGGCATGGGGGTCGCCTTCCTGCCCGAGCCGGTCTGCAACCGGCTCAATCCGGAGGGGTTGGTACTGCGGCCGCTGGAGCCCGAACTGAGCTGGCGACTCGGAGTGATCTGGCCGCGCGAGCGCTATCTGTCGCGCACCGCCGAAGCCTGGCTGGAGCTGTGCCGCAAGTGGCGGGAGCCTCACTGATCGCCGAAGCGATCGGTGAGCGGATTGTAGAAATAGGGGCGGTAATCGAAGCTGATCCCCTTGAGGAAGGGGTTCTCCAGCTTGATCAGCCGCCGCTGCTGGGGGTGGGCAAAGGCGATGGCCGGGCCGAAGCTCTTGCGCCACAGTGCCT
The DNA here is from genome assembly GCF_037890695.1 of Aeromonas jandaei. NCBI lineage: Bacteria > Pseudomonadati > Pseudomonadota > Gammaproteobacteria > Aeromonadales > Aeromonadaceae > Aeromonas > Aeromonas jandaei. The sequence goes on from NZ_CP149571.1 coordinate 359,881, forward strand.
GCAGCGAGCCATCCTGCCAGGCGATCTGCAGCCCCTGCTCGACCCGTTTGAGCGCCTCGCGATTGTTGGCATTGGTATAGAAAACCCGGGGCAGCGGGTAGTAGATCATCAGAGCATCGTCGACCTTGAGCCCCTCCAGCTCGTCGTGGGTGAGCTGTTCGCTGCGCAGTTCGCTCACCCCGCGGCAGAAGAGATCGAAACGGCCGCGTGCCACCATCTTGAACAGCTTCTCGTAGCCATCCACCTCCATCACCTCCAGCCCGGCATGGCGCAGAATATCTACATCGAGCCACCCCTTGCCCTGACCGAAGGTGAAGCGACGCAGGCCAGCAAGATCGATCACCTGCCTGACTGCTGCCTGCTGCTGCGGGCTGACAAAACAGATGCGGTAGCTGACGATCCCCAGATGCACCGGGAAGCGGGCATAGGCCAGCCCCAGCCCCTCGCGAGTGCTGCTGTAACTGTCCATGGCAAAGAGATTGGGGAAGCTGTCGAGCTGCATGCTGACCCGCTCGCGGGCCTTGGTCATGGGAGGCGCAGCCTCCATCACATAGTCGCCAAACTGGTCGCGCGTCTTGTCGAGGGCGAGACGCAGCAGCTCCCGATCGTAGGTGGTGCGCGGATCCCGTTCGCTCTCGGGACTGATATAGGTAAAGCGGGTCACCGCCTCGACCGCCAGCGGGAGCAGCACAAGCAGGCTGGCCACCAGCAGCGCCAGCCACCGTCCTGCAAACCGCTCTGCCGTTCCATGGCTTATCGCTCTCATCCCTGTTAGTCCCCTGCCCGATGGGTCTGTCTGAAAGTGGCCACATAGTGCTGATAGGCGGGCGAGTTGCGCACCGCCTCGATGGCATCCCACACCTGCTGACTCTCATGCGGATGGCTCTGGCGGAAGGCGTGGGAGAAAACCAGATAGTAGGGCTTCTCCACCAACACCGGCGCCAGCCGCTCGATCTGCCCTTGCAGGTCGGGATAGGCCGCCAGCAGGCTGTCGGCCACTTCGGTCTGCAAGGCGGTGGCGGCGGCCCGATCCATCACCAGCTTTTTCAATATGATGAGCGGATCCCGACTGGAGTCATCTACCTCGACTCCCGCCCCCTGCAGGTACTCGACTATGGAGAAACCGGACTGGGCCGCCACTATCCCCTTGACCCTGAGGGTGGTGCCATCCCACTGGCTCTTGCCCCCCTTGAGCTGATAGAGGCTGTAGCTTTCGATGAGCAAGCGCTTGTCGGGATCCGGCTTGTCACCGCGCATCGGGTAACTGCCTATCTTGCTCGCCCGCTCCGCGCTGTAGCTCATCTTGAAGGCAGCATCCATCTGGCCGCTACTCACCAGCGAGAGGCAGCGCTTCCAGGGGAGTGGAGTCATCAGGATTTCGATGCCAAGGCGCTCTGCCACCAGCTTGAGGTGATACTGAACGATCCCCTCCCCCGACTGCAGCAGCCAGGGGTAGGAGTCGCTGTTTTCAAAACAGGAGTGCAGGGTAAAGGCAGGGGTAGCACTACCCGTGGCGGGGAGAAGCAGCACAGCGCACAGCAGGGATCTGACAGATGCTCGCATGGGGCCATATCCTTGGCAGCCAGTCTCCTTCCACTATACCAGCCAGCCCGCTACCGTGCCGTGGCGGCAGCGTCAGGCCGTGCGGGGCATCACTCTTCGTCGCTGACTCTTCACCGATTACTCTTCGCCGATAGGAGCGGCAATCCACTTCAGCAAAGTCAGCATATCCTGCGGCGCCACACCGACCGAGAGGCCACGCTTGCCGCCGCTCACCAGGATCTCGTCAAATTGCATAGCCGACTCGTCGAGCACGGTGGGCAGCAGCTTCTTCTGGGCCAGCGGGCTGATGCCGCCCACCTTGTAGCCGGTCAGTTTTTCCGCTTCCGCCGGCTTCATCATCTCCACCTTCTTGAGGCCGGTCGCCTTGGCCAGCTGTTTCAGACTGCACATGCCGGATGAGGGCACTATGGCCACCACCGCCTGTTTGTCGTGGTGGGCGATCAGGGTCTTGAATACCTGCGCCTCCGGCAGCCCGAGCTGAGTCGCGGCATGCTTGCCGAAATCGTCGTGGGCTTCGCACTCGTAGGGGTAGAGCTTGTGGGGGATTTTGAGCTTCTTCAGCAGGTTGATGGCAGGAGTCATGATGGTTGCCTTGAATCGAATTGCATAAAAACAAGGCCAGACAGTCTGCGCCTCACGATAGGGTGATGCAAGTCGCAAGGGCAATTTGGGGCGCGACGCGCCACCGGACAGTGCCTTTCCGACAGCGCCCCATGCTATCCTCGCCCCCCGATTTCACCGATATTCGTCCTCATTTCCCATGCAGATCGAGCTTGTTCCCCTTACCCCTGAAGAGACCCTGAGCCCCGGCGGGCTGGCCCTGCAGCAGCGGGTCATCAACTCGCAGCCCGTCTTCAATCTGGCGCTGGGCGGCCCTGCGGCGCTTTCCCTCACCGCCATCCGGCAGGATGCTGAAGCCGTGCTGGCCGCCGGCGGCCGCTATCTGGTCATTCGCAGGCAGCAAGAGGTTGTCGGTATCGCCCATCTGCTGGCCAGTAACCCCTTCGATGGCCATCCCTGGATTGGTCTGCTGGTGATCGATAGCGAAATGGCGGGTAAAGGGGTGGGGCGCAGTGCTGCCAGTCAGCTTTGCCACCATCTGGCACAACTCAACCCGGCGCCGGTTCGTCTCTGCGTTCAGCTGAGCAACCCTGCCGCCCTCGCCTTCTGGCAGCGCTGCGGCTTCGAGCAGATCGAGGAAGATCTCGACGATGAAAATCGCCCCATCGCCATTTTGCAGGCCATCCCGCATAACGGCGCGAACCCGCGCTGAGCCGGGTTACAATGGCGCCCATCGTATCGGTTACGCCCGCCACCCGGGCGCCACCCACCATAGGCAACGAGGTTATATGACCCGATCACGCTGGCTACCGACGGGAATATCCCTGCTCGTCCTCCCTCTGCTCCTCACCGGCTGCGCTCACCAGCCCGATGCAGAGGAGTACCAGAGCAAGGTGGATACCCTGATCAAACTCTGCACGGAAGAGACGCTCCCCAACTCTCAGGCAAGGCCCGAGGGGTTCGACCTTGAGCAGCATCTGGCCGATCTCAGGGCCGAGCGACTGCAGCTCACTCGCCAGCTGGCCACCCCGGCAGGGCAAGCCGCGCTCACCGCTCGCCTGAAAACCAGCGAAGACGATCTCGACATCCTCTGCCTGAAACAAGCACTGCAGCAGAGCCAGTAATCGAGCCGGGCCAAGGGAACACCAGAAACAGAAAGGGCGCCTGATGGGCGCCCTTCCTGTTTCTGTGATTTTAGTGGTCTGCGATCAACCGGTGTTCCGCATACCTGCGGCAATACCGGCGATGGTGACCATCAGCGCCTTGTCCAGCTCGGGGTGCAGGGTCTCCGGGTGGTTGCGGGAGCGGTTGAGCAGCTCGGCCTGCAGCACGTTGAGCGGGTCGGTGTAGGGGTTGCGCAGCTTGATGGACTCCTTGATCCACGGCTGATCCTCCAGCAGATCCCCGCGCGGGCTCAGCTTCAGCACCACCTCGATGGATTCGGCGAGCTCCTGACGCAGCTGTTTGCCAAGGCCCCACAGCTCCTGCGGCACCAGACGGGTGTCGTAGTACTCGGCGAGCCAGACGTCCGCTTTGAGGAACACCATCTCCAGCATCTCGAGGCGAGTGCGGAAGAAGGGCCACTGGGCGCTCATCTCTTCCAGTACGGCCAGCTTGCCGTCGTCGATCGCCTGCTGCAGCGCCTTGTGGGCACCGAGCCAGGCCGGCAGCATCAGGCGATTCTGGGTCCAGGCGAAGATCCAAGGAATGGCGCGCAGACTCTCGACGCCGCCGTTGGGCTTGCGCTTGGAGGGACGGGAGCCGAGCGGCAGTTTGCCAAGCTCCATCTCCGGGGTAGCGGCACGGAAGTAGGGCACGAAGTCCGGGTGGCCGCGCACGATACTGCGGTAGTGATCGCAGGAGACGGTCGCCAGCTGCTCCACCACTTCACGCCAGCACGCTTTCGGCTTGGGCGGCGGCAGCAGATTCCCCTCCAGCACGGCACTGGTGTATAGCGCCAGACTCTTGATCGCCACTTTCGGCAGGCCGAACTTGAAGCGGATCATCTCGCCCTGTTCGGTGACGCGCAGGCCACCGCGCAGGGAGCCCGGCGGTTGCGACAGAATGGCTTGCTGGGCCGGCGCACCGCCACGACCGACGGTACCGCCGCGGCCATGGAACAGGGTGAGGCGCAGATTATTGGCCTCGGCCAGCGCCACCAGCGACTCCATGGCGGCGTACTGAGCCCAGCCAGCGGCCATCATGCCCGCATCCTTGGCGGAGTCGGAGTAGCCGATCATCACGTACTGACGGCCCTGAATGTAGCCGCGATACCAGTCCACCGACAGCAGGCGCTCCATCACGGCGGTGCCCGCCATCAGGTCTTCCTGAGTCTCGAACAGCGGGGCGACCGGCATGCGGAACTTGCAGCCAGCCTCTTTCAGCAACAGCTGCACCGCCAACACGTCGGACGGGGCACCAGCCATGGAGATGATGTAGATACCGAACGCATCGGGATCGTGCCGGGCAATCACCCGGCAGGTTTCGATGGTTTCGCGGGTCTCGTCGCTCGGCTCCCAGTCGTTGGGGATAAGCGGACGGCGGGAGTTGAGTTCGTTGAGCAGGAAGGCCTGCTTGTCATCCTCGCTCCACTCAGCGTAATCCCCCAGCCCCAGATAGCGGGTCAGCTCGGAGAAAACCTGACCGTGGCGCTCACCATCCTGACGGATATCGAGCTTGACCAGATGGATGCCGAAGCAGGCGATCTTGCGCAGCACGTCCAGCAGCATGCCATCGGCGATGTTGCCCATGCCGCAGGCGTGCAATGAGTGGTAGCAGAGCTCCAGCGGCTCGCGCAGCTGGGCGGTGGTCTTGACCAGATCCCGGCTCTCGCTCGCCTGTCCCTGCACCTTGGCGGTCAGGTACTCCTGAGTTTCGCGCAGCTGTTCGCGCAGCTCGCGCACCAGCGCACGGTAGGGCTCCGGGTGATCGCCAACCCGCTCGCGCACGGCGTCGGTGCAGTCGGACATGGAGAGCTCGGAGGTGAGCTCGCGGATGTCCTTGTAGAACAGGCTCACCGCCATCCAGCGGCCCAGCTCCAGCACCTCGGCAGTCACCTTGGCGGTGACGAAGGGGTTACCGTCACGGTCACCGCCCATCCAGGAGGTAAACTTGACCGGCGCGGCATCCAGCGGCAGCCGCACACCCAGATGGTGCTGCAAACGCTCGTCCAGATTGCGCATAAATTCGGGGATGGCTGGCCACAGGCTGTTTTCCACCACGGCGAAGCCCCACTTGGCCTCGTCGACCGGAGTCGGGCGCTGTTCTCGGATCTCGTTGGTGTGCCACGCCTGATTGATGAGCTGCTCGATGCGATTGAGGATCTTGTCCCGCTCGCGGGGCAGCAGGTCGGAGAGCTCCAGCGCCTCGAGGCAGTCGTTGAGCTGTACGTGCTTGTGGATCAGGGTGCGACGGGTCACCTCGGTGGGGTGAGCGGTCAGCACCAGATCGATATCCAGCTCGCGCACGGCCTGAATGATGGCCTCTTGCGACAGGTTGGAGGCTTTCAGTTTATCGAACATCTGCTCCAGCGGATCCGGAGTGCAGACCTGCTCTTCGCAGCGACGGGAGATGGTGTGGAACTGTTCGGCCACGTTGGCCAGATTGAGGAACTGGCTGAAGGCGCGAGCCACCGGCAGCAGCTCGTCGTCGCTCAGGGTGCGCAGGGTATCAAGCAGACGTTCCCGGTCTGCCTCATTGCCTTTGCGGGAAGATTTGGCCAGTTGGCGAATGGTTTCGATCTTGTCGAGGAAGGCCTGACCCTGATGGTCCTTGATGGACTTGCCCAGCAGCTGACCCAGCATGCCTACGTTGGCGCGTAGTGCGGCGTACTTTTCGTTCATTCCACATCCTTATCTTGTTGGTGCCTGACACCCATCCGGGGTGCGAGACGACCTCACTTATTGTTGTGCGATTACAACATATGCTCCGTCATCTTAGGGTGACAATCTACCCAGATTGTCTGCGCAAGGTCAAATAACAGGCCGATTCAGAAGATGTATTTCCCTCACCACTCCCGCACCGGCTTGTTATGTAACTTACTTACAGCTTTGACCCCCTTTGCTGCCCTTTTCAGAGGCAGAAACGACGAACCAGATGCTGCAATACCGCAGTGGTGGGCTTGACGAAGGAGAGATCCAGATACTCGTCAGGCTGATGCGCCTGGGTGATATGGCCGGGCCCCATCACTATGGTCTCGCAGCCAAGCTGCTGGATAAAAGGGGCCTCGGTGCAGTAGTTGACCGACTCGGCCGCGCGGCCGCTCGCCTTCTCGGCTTCGCGTACCAGCACAGAGTCATCGGCACAGGCGTAGGCGGGAATGGGCTCATGCAGGTGTTGCAGATGCAGGCAGCCGGGCTGGTGAACTTCGATGGGAGAGAGCGCCTCTTTGAGCATCCCCATCAGCTCGTCTGGCCCCACCTGCGGAGTGGGTCGCAGATCGATATGCAGCTCGCAGCAGCCGCAGATGCGGTTCGGGCTGTCACCACCCTGAATGTAACCGAGGTTCAGGGTCGGCTGCGGCACGGCAAAGCGGTGGTCGGCGTAGCGATCTTTCAGATCCTGCTGCAAGCGCAGCACCTGCCCCATCGCCTTGTGCATGATCTCCATGGCGTTGACGCCGTTGGCGGGATCCGAGCTGTGACCGCTCTTGCCGGTAATGCGGATCGCCTCCGACATATGCCCCTTGTGGGCCACCACAGGCACCAGTCCGGTTGGCTCGCCAATCACCGCGTAGTCGGGTTTGAGTTCGGCAGCCGCAGCGATGGCGCGGGCCCCCGCCATGGTGGTCTCTTCATCGGCAGTGGCGAGGATACGCAGGGGCTTGGTCAGCTTGGTGAGGTCAATCTCCTTGAGCGCCTCAACGATAAAGGCGAAGAAGCCCTTCATATCGATGGTGCCGAGGCCATAGAGGCGGTTGCCCTCTTCGGTCACCTTGAAGGGATCCTTGCTCCAGCCCCCCTCATCGAACGGCACCGTATCGGTGTGACCCGCCAGCAGCAGACCGCCCTCCCCCTGCCCGATCGTCGCCACCAGATTGAACTTGCCCGGCAGATCGGGGAGCGCAGTTACCTCGCACTGAAAGCCGAGCTGACCGAACCAGTCGGCCAGCAGCCGGATCACCGCCTCGTTGCTCTGATCCCACTTGGGATCCGTGCTGCTGATAGAGGGGATCGCAATAATATTCTTGTAGAGTGAAAAAAAATCCAGATTGGCCATCAGCTCCTCCTTGCTTCCCCAAAACGTTTCTGTTAGAAAATACAAATGCAATGCGAGTGCATGAATATTCTGTCTTTTTGCCAGGATAAGCAGCTCGCCAACAAAGGCTTCTAGTTGTAAGGGAAAGTTAATGTTCTGTCACCTGATCTATAACCGACGACACACACCCGCCTGAATTGCCCCTCCGCACTTGTGCACAGGGGCGATCGAACACCCTTGTGCACCGCAGCACCACGCTGTGAATCTCGAACTCTGATTTGGAATATTCAAACATGCTCAACACCGTTATCGTCGGTGCCAGTGGCTACGCGGGAGCCGAACTGGCCGCACTGGTACAGAACCATCCACAACTCAAACTGTTCGGCCTCTATGTCTCCGCCGGCAGTCAGGATGCCCACAAGCGCTTCTCTTCCCTGCATCCCCAGTGGGTCGGCGCCCTCGATCAGCCGCTGCTGCCACTGGACGAGGATGGCATGACCCGGATCCTGACCCAGGCTGATCTGGTGCTACTGGCCACCGCCCACGAGGTGAGCGCCGAGCTCGCCCCCAAGTTTCTCGCCAAGGGGCTGCCGGTGTTTGATCTCTCCGGCGCCTTCCGGGTCAAGGATCAGGGCTTTTACGACAGCTTCTATGGTTTCACCCACCAGAATGAGCAGTGGCTGGATCAGGCCGTCTATGGTCTGGCGGAGTGGAATGCCGAGGCCATCGCCAGCGCCCAGCTGATCGCCGTGCCCGGTTGCTACCCGACCGCATCGCTGTGCGCCCTCAAGCCGCTGCAGCAGGATGGCCTGATTGCCAAGGGGTGGCAGCCCATCATCAACGCCGTCTCCGGGGTCTCCGGGGCCGGGCGCAAGGCCGCCATCAACACCAGCTTCTGCGAAGTGAGCCTCAATCCCTACGGCACCTTCAATCACAGACACCAGCCGGAGATCAGCCACCACCTCGGCAAGGAGGTGCTGTTCCAGCCCCACCTTGGCAACTATGTGCGCGGCATTCTGGCCACCATCTATGTGCAGCTGGCGGACGGCGTCACCCCCACCCAGGTGGATCAGGCCTTCCTCAAGGCTTATGAAGGCAAGCCGCTGGTGCGCCTCACCGGCCAGATGCCCTCTATTCGCGGTGTGGCAAACACCCCTTACTGCGATATCGCCTGGCAACAGCAGGGCAACATGCTGGTGGTGGTCTCTGCCATCGACAACCTGCTCAAGGGCGCCGCCTCGCAAGCCATTCAGTGCATAAATATCAAATTCGGATTTGAACCGGCCACCGGCCTGATTTAAGGACTTAGGAAGGATCTCGAACATGGACAAACAGACGTTGGTAATCAAGCTGGGCGGCGCCCTTATCGAGAACGACGAGGCGCTGACCGCCCTGTTCGCCACCCTCAAAACCTTTCTCGACGAGCAGCACCGCCCGCTGGTGCTGGTGCACGGCGGTGGCTGTCTAGTGGATGACCTGCTCAAGGGGCTGGGTCTTACCTCCACCAAGAAGAACGGCCTGCGGGTAACCCCGTTCGAACAGATCCCCTTCATTGCCGGAGCGCTGGCGGGCACTGCCAACAAGCAGATGATGGCCAAGGCGATCGCCACCGGCATTCCGGCGGTGGGGCTCTGTCTGGCAGATGGCGGCCTCTGTCAGGTGACCCAGCTCGACCCGGATCTCGGTGCAGTCGGCGAGTGCAAGCCGGGCAACCCGGCACTGGTGGCGGGGATCCTCGGTCAGGGCTTCCTGCCGGTGGTGAGCTCCATCGGCATCACCGCCGACGGGCAACTGATGAACGTCAACGCGGATCAGGCGGCCACCGCCATTGCCGAGGCGCTCGGTGCCGATCTGGTGATGCTCTCCGACGTGAGCGGCATCCTCGATGGCAAGGGCAAGCTGGTGCCCCAGCTCGACAAGCTGACCGCACTGGATCTGATGGAGAAAGGGGTGATCCGCGACGGCATGGCGGTCAAGGTAGAAGCGGCCCTGCACGCCGCCCAGACCCTCGGCAAGCCGGTCTGTGTCGCCAGCTGGCGTTACCCGGATCAGCTGCTCAAGCTGCTGGCTGGCGGCGCGGTCGGCACCCAAGTGGCCATTTGATCTCCACCGGAACAAGGAACATCCGATGCAACATCTTCTGAAAGACAGTGATCTGAACAAAGCCCAGATCGAGGCGCTGATTGCGCTGGGCAAAGCAGTAAAGGCCGACCCGAAGAAGTACAGCCAGGCGCTGGCGGGCAAGAGCGTGGTCACCCTGTTCGAGAAACCCTCCCTGCGTACCCGGGTCACCTTCGACATCGGTATCGCCAAGCTGGGCGGCCACAGCGTCTATCTGGATCAGCAGAACGGCGCGCTGGGCAAGCGGGAGTCGGTGAAGGATTTCGCCGCCAACCTGTCGCGCTGGTGTGATGCCATCGTCGCCCGGGTGTTCGATCACCAGACCCTGGTCGAGCTGGCAGCGCACGGCACAGTGCCGGTGGTGAACAGCCTGTGCAACCTCTATCACCCCTGTCAGGGGCTGGCCGACTTTATGACCATTGCCGAGCACTACGACGACCTGTCGAAGGTGAAGCTTGCCTACCTCGGTGATGGCAACAACGTCAGCCACTCTCTGCTGCTGCTGGGGGCGACCCTCGGCACCGACGTCACCCTCATCTGCCCGAAAGGCCACGGCCCGGATACCCAGATCTTCCTGCAGGCGCAGGCACTGGCGACCAAGTCGGGGGCGACCATCCACATCAGCGATGACGTGGCGGATATCGAAGGGTTCGACGTGGCCTACACCGACACCTGGGTCTCCATGGGCGACAACACCCCGATGGAGCAGGTCAAAGACCTCTTTATGCCTTACCAGATCAACCATGCCCTGCTCGACCGCACCGGCATCCAGCACGTGCTGCATTGCCAACCGGCGCACCGGGAGCTGGAGATCACCTCGCAGGTGATGGATGGCCCCGCCTCCCTCATCATGGACGAGGCCGAAAACCGGATGCATATCCAGAACGCCGTGTTGCTGACCCTTCTCGGCGGCAAGTAACGCGGCACTCAACCTGAATCACGACCCTTTATCGAATCATCATGGAGAGAAGTAAAATGAGCGGAATCAACAAGATCGTACTGGCTTACTCGGGTGGACTGGATACCTCGGCCATCATTCCCTGGCTGAAAGAGCACTATGACGCCGAAATCATCGCCTTCGTAGCTGATGTCGGTCAGGAGCGCGACGATCTGGAAGGGATCGAGCAAAAAGCCATCGCCTCCGGCGCCACCAAGTGCATCATCAAGGATCTGCGGGAAGAGTTCGTCAAAGAGTACGTCTACCCGACCCTGAAGACTGGCGCCGTCTATGAAGGCACCTATCTGCTGGGCACCTCCATGGCTCGTCCGGTGATCGCCAGGGCGATGGTCGAGGCCGCGCTGGCGGAAGGGGCCGATGCCATCTCCCACGGCTGCACCGGCAAGGGTAACGATCAGGTGCGTTTCGAAGGTGCGGTTGCCGCGCTGGCGCCCCAGCTGAAAGTGATCGCCCCGTGGCGGATCTGGGACATGCGCTCCCGGGAAGATCTGCTCTCCTATCTGGAGACCCGCAACATCCCCTGCAAGGCGACCCTGAAGAAGATCTACAGCCGCGATGCCAACGCCTGGCACATCTCCACCGAAGGTGGCGAGCTGGAGAGCACCTGGAACGAGCCGTCCGAAGCGGTCTGGCAGTGGACCGTACCGGCCGAGCAGGCTCCGGATCAGCCGGAGTACGTCAAGCTGACCGTGGCGCAGGGTGAAGTGGTGGCCGTTGACGACCAGCCGCTCAGCCCGCACCAGATCCTGATGACCCTGAACGAGCGTGCTGGCAAGCACGGCGTGGGCCGCATCGACATCACCGAAAACCGGATGGTGGGGATGAAGTCCCGTGGCTGCTACGAGACCCCGGGCGGTACCGTGATGGTCGCCGCGCTGCGCGCCGTGGAAGAGCTGGTCCTGGATCGCCCGACCCGCGCCTGGCGGGAGAAGCTGGGTGCCGAGTTCTCCCATCTGGTCTATGACGGTCGCTGGTTCACCCCGCTGTGCAAGGCGATCCTCGCCTCTGCCAACGCCATCGCCGAAGATCTGGATGGTGAAGTGGTGCTGAAGATGTACAAGGGTCAGGTCACTGCGGTGCAGAAGAAGTCGCCGAACAGCCTCTACTCCGAAGACTTCGCCACTTTCGGGGCCGATGAAGTGTATGACCAGAGCCATGCCGAAGGCTTTATCCGTCTCTACACCCTGGCCAGCCGGATCCGCGCCATGAAGGAGCAGCATCAGGCCATTGGTGGTGATCATACCCACGGTTAAGCAACCGCGATAACCCGCTGATTCCGTTGAGGGGGCATGGCCCCCTCTTCTACAGGCAGAGGGCATAACCCCTGACCCATCATCGGCGGGTGTGACAAGAGCGGCAGCGCCCCGGCCGCTTCTGTGAGATAACAGGCTCGCAGAAAAACAGGGCACGATTTCAAGCTCGGCGGTGCAAGGCGCCGCCGACAACGCATTCAAGGAGAGCAGTATGGCACTTTGGGGTGGACGCTTCAGTCAGGGAGCCGATAACCGGTTCAAGCAGTTCAACGATTCGCTGCGGTTCGATTACCGCTTGGCGGAGCAGGATATTCAGGGCTCCATGGCCTGGGCCAAAGCGCTGGTCAAGGTGGGCGTGTTGACCGCCGATGAGCAGGCCAAGTTGCAGCAGGCGATGGAAGTGCTGCTCGCCTCGGTGCAGCAGGATCCCCGGCAGATCCTGAGCTCGGACGCCGAAGACATCCACTCCTGGGTCGAGAGCCAGCTGATTGCCGCCGTCGGCGATCTTGGCAAGAAGCTGCACACCGGCCGCTCGCGCAACGATCAGGTCGCCACCGACCTGAAACTCTGGTGCAAGGCGCAGGGCGAGCTGCTGCTCGGTTCCATCACCGCCCTGCAGCAGGGGCTGGTGGCCTCCGCCCGTGCCAATCAGGCTGCCGTGCTGCCGGGTTACACCCACCTGCAGCGGGCCCAGCCGGTCACCTACGCCCACTGGGCGCTGGCCTATGTGGAGATGCTGGAACGGGACTACTCCCGGCTGCAGGATGCCCTCAAGCGCCTCGACACCAGCCCCCTCGGCTGCGGCGCGCTGGCGGGCACCGCCTATGCCATCGACCGCGAAGCCTTGGCGCTCGACATGGGCTTTAGCGGCGCCACCCGCAACAGCCTAGATTCGGTCTCCGATCGGGATCACGTGGTGGAGCTGATGCACGTGGCGTCCCTCTCCATGACCCACCTGTCGCGCTTTGCCGAAGACCTCATCTTCTACAACACCGGCGAGGCGGGCTTTGTCGAGCTCTCCGATGCAGTCACCTCCGGCTCGTCGCTGATGCCGCAGAAGAAAAACCCGGATGCGCTGGAGCTGATCCGTGGCAAGACCGGCCGGGTGGTCGGCGCCCAGATGGGCATGTTGATGAGCCTCAAGGCGCTGCCGCTGGCCTACAACAAGGACATGCAGGAAGACAAGGAGGGGCTGTTCGATGCCCTCGACACCTGGCACGACTGCCTCGATATGGCGGCGCTGGTGCTGATCGATCTGAAGGTCAATGGCGAGCGCACCATGGCGGCGGCGCAGGGCGGCTATGCCAACGCTACCGAGCTGGCGGACTATCTGGTGGCCAAGGGGATTCCATTCCGTGAAGCGCACCATATCGTCGGCGAAACCGTGGTATTCGCCATCAGCGTGGGCCGTCCGTTGGAGGAGCTCTCCATCGGCGAGTTCCAGCGCTTCAGCCCGGTGATCGAGTTCGACGTCTACCCCAATCTGGAACTGGAAGCGACCCTGGCCAAGCGGGTCGCCAAAGGCGGCGTTGCCCGCGAGCAGGTAGAAGCGGCCCTTACCGCCGCAGAGCAGTGGCTGGCCAAGCGGGTGGGTTAAGCCAACCGGCTTGTCATCCAAAGTTGAAAGCAAAACGGCAACCCGAGGTTGCCGTTTTTTATTGTTCACCGCCGTTCAGGCGCTGGCATTGAGCAGCTTGCCAACCCCCTCCCCCTTGCCATTGGGCAGGGTCTGCTTAAAGGCACCGAGCAGCTGGTCGAGGTTGAGATGGCTGGCACCGAGGGAATCCTTGAGGGTATCGAGCTCACTTTGCAGCGCATTGAGGCGGGTGCTCTGGGTGCCGCTCGCCAGCTGGTTGCGGGCGCTGTCGATGGCAGCCGGGAGGGATTGGCCACCATTCTCCTGCCCCAGGGTCTGCATCAGCTCACCCATAAAGTGGTTGATGGCAGCGCGGTTCTGTTCGCTATCGGCATCCTTGATACCAAATCGCTGGAACAGGCTCTGGACGGTCGGGGCTAGGTGTTCCTCCTGTACGGCAGGCTGCACGGGCTGGGGTTTGCTACTGCTGCCAAGCAGCTGGCTGCCCAGCTTGAGGGCGATCGAGGCAAGGGGAAGCAGGCTGCTGATCATGATATCTCTCCGCGACAACGACCCTTGATGGTGTTGCCAGGAGGAGTGCATAAGCGGGGCCAGAATGCAGTGAACAGCGCAGGGCGAAACCAACTCATTGAGTCACCGAGTGATTTGAATCGCCGCCTTGTGTTCGGGGATTGCAACTGAGGTCATCACACGAGAGCCGGGCGGCCAGCGGCTGCCGCTGCAGATCGAAGCGGCAAAGGGGCATTGCCGCAGCAAACCGGAGACGGCAGGGATCCTCTTCGCTATATGCCGGTACATGCCCGCCATCCCCTCGATCACATCATTTTTCATTCATGAAACTTATGGCGATTAAGATCATGTAAATTTTCTTATCTGACATGTTCGCGCAAGATGGCTCTCAAACCGGATTTGCCGTCACCGTTATGCTGGCCGGCAGCCGCCTTCTCCCTGCCTTTTTCGTTTATGGAGTCGCTATGTCCCTGATTACCCCCCATATCTCCCCCGAAGTCAGCCAGTTGGCTCCCGGCTTTCGCGCTTTAAGCATCACGGTGCAGGCCGCCGCCGTGGTCGACCCGAACGTGGGGGCGCGTGCGCTCGATGAAGCCTGCAGCGCCATGCTGACCGCCGATGTGCCGTGGGCAGAGGCGCATCTCGCCGCCTGGGGCGAGCTGTTCAGAAAGTTCGGCGCCAAGCCGCAGCGGACTCCCTGTTCCGCCGACGCTCTGAGAAAGCGGGTCGCCCGCGATGGCAACCTGCCCGCCATCGATCCCGTAGTCGATCTCTACAACGCCATCAGCATCCGCTACGCCATTCCGGTGGGGGGCGAAAACCAGCTCGCCTATGAGGGGTTGCCGCGACTGGTGGTGGCCGATGGCAGCGAGCAGTTCGATACCATGAAGGGGGGCGAGCCGACCCACGAAGCGGTGGAGCCCGGCGAGGTGGTCTGGCGGGATGACAAGGGGGTGACCTGTCGGCGCTGGAACTGGCGGCAGGGTGTGCGCACCCGATTGAGTGTCGATTCGGGCCAGATGTGGTTCATTCTGGAGAGCCTGCCCGAGATGCCGCTGGCTGCGCTGCATGAGGCGGGGGAAAAACTGGTCGCCGGACTGCAGGAGATGATGCCGGAAGCGGTGATCGCGCAGAGCCTGATCGGCCATAACGAATAGGCGATTTTCGTCAGCAGGATACAGAGAGGGGCACCGCAGCGCCCCTCTCTCTTTTCACTCTGCTCAGCCCAGCAGCATATAAAGCTGGTGCGCTGCCACCCCGGCGCACAGACCGCCGACCGTATGGGCGACGATGGCGCGGGAGGTGAGGTGGCGATAGCCGAGGGCATCGAGCATGGCGGTGTGGGTGCTCAAAAAGCCGCTCCAGCACATCCCCATGGCGGTAAACACTGCCACCTCGTTACCAGTGATCCACCCCTTGGCGATAAAGGGGGGCACCAGCGACATGGCTGCACCGACTGCGCCGAGCGAGGTAGCCGGGAAGGCGACCAGCTCCGGCTGCTGGAAGCCGAATAGCAGATCAAACAGCCAGCCAGCCTTGGCGGCCAGCACCGGCAGCAAGGCTACCCCTTGAAACGCTTCGCCGGTATAGCCCTTCTCCCCCGGGCCGAAGGTAAGCAGCATCACGAAGGTGCTGATGATCAGCACACCCGGGATCACCGCCATCCCCAGCTCCACACCGGATTTGCCGCCATCGAGCAATGAGTTGAGGATCCGCAGCCAGCCGGGGGCCGCCTCCTTGCTGACCCCGACTTTATGCCCCTTGGCATCAGTCGGCTCATCGTCCAGCACCTCGCCCACCAGCGGGCGGATCATCCGCTGCATCAGTCGGGTAGAGACCACCGAGCCAACCAGAGCGCCGAGCAGACCGATCAGCGCTGCGCTGGCAGTGGATTCGCCGCCCGGCAGCTGCAGGGTGGCCATAAAGGTCACCACGATCAGGCCCATACCGAAGGCGGTACCAAAATTGGTCAGAGACACCAGTTGCCACGGAGTGAAGCCCTTGCGAAAGCGGCTGTCCTTGGCGAGGCTGATCACCGCCGGGTTATCGGAGAAGAAGGTCATCAGCGCCGCCAGCGCGGTGCGCCCCGGCAAGCGGAACACCGGCTTCATCAGGGGTGCCAGCAGCACCTCCAGCAGGCGGATCACCCCGAATTCGCTCAACAGCTGGCTCAGAGCGCCGGAAAGTACGGTGATCCCCATGATGAAGAGCACGGTATTGAGCAGCAGCTGGTGAGCGGTATTGAACAGGGTGTTGACCATGGCGGAGAGGCCCATCTGGCTGCCGAGGTAGCCAAACAGGCAGCCCAGGATCAGCAGCACCAGCACGGGCTCAAGCCACTCGCGGATGGTGGCCAGTCGCCCCTTTGAGTCTATAACTACTTGATTTTCCATATCTATCCTGCCGTCATTCTGTGCGTGTGTGATTGTTGTTATGGTAAAAAAGCGGTATTGAACCAAAGAAAAAAAGCCCTTGTCTTGCGACAAGGGCTTTTCGGTTTGGCTCCTCCTGCTGGGCTCGAACCAGCGACCTGCGGATTAACAGTCCGTCGCTCTACCGACTGAGCTAAGGAGGAATTATTAGTGGTGCCCAGAGACGGAATCGAACCGCCGACACGGGGATTTTCAATCCCCTGCTCTACCGACTGAGCTATCTGGGCAAATGGTGCCGGCTACCGGAATCGAACTGGTGACCTACTGATTACAAGTCAGTTGCTCTACCTACTGAGCTAAGCCGGCACACTTTAAACCATTGTGCATGAACAAATTTTTTATTTCATGGCACCAAAATTTGGTGCCCAGAGACGGAATCGAACCGCCGACACGGGGATTTTCAATCCCCTGCTCTACCGACTGAGCTATCTGGGCGTGGGCGCTATTAAACGGATTTTAAGGCGGATGGTCAACGGGAAATTTTACTTTTTGTCTCGTTCGTCTCTTTTTTGCTCAACATCACCCGTTTTTCCCACTTCCTCACCACAGGCACACCCTTTTCGCCGCCAGACTCTGGGTTCTTCCCCCTTGAGCAGGCGGGAGATGTTCTCGTGATGGCGGATCAGGATAAGGCAGGAGAGCAGCGAGACAGGGAGGGTGTATTCGGGTTTGAGCAGGTAGGTAAAGAGTGGCGTCAGCAGCACGGTAATGATGGAGGCCAGCGAAGAGTAGCCGCTTGCCAGCAACACCAGCAGCCAGGTGCAGATGACAGCGCCCCCCATGGTGAAGCCGAGCGGCATCATGGTGCCCAGCGCCGTCGCCACCCCCTTGCCACCGCGAAAATGAAAGAAGATGGGATACATGTGGCCAAGACAGGCGGCCACCCCGATAAAGCCGAGGTAGACCGGCTTTATCTGCAGATACCAGGCAAGATAGACAGGCGCCGTTCCCTTGAGCACATCGAGCAACAGCACCACCAGCGCCGCCAGCCGGCCACCGAGGCGCAGCACATTGGTGGCGCCGGGGTTGTGGGAACCATGATCCCGCGGGTCGGGCAGACCGCTGCAGCGGGAGACCAGCACAGCACTGGATAGTGAACCACCCAGGTAGGCCAGAATAATCATCAAAATCGTCAGGGCCGTCATCTTGGTCGTTTTTACCACGATATGAATGGGGTATGATGCGGGCCACAACGCTGGCATGGGCCCATGCCCACCCAGAGCGCCTCGGCAAGCCTGTTGCCCGGCCAGCATCCCTGCGCTGTCATCACAGCCCATCAAGAGTAAAGAAGAAGTACAGTCATGGACAAGGTGTTTATTCGCGGACTCGAGGTTTTGACCACCATAGGTGTATATGAGTGGGAGAAAGGCATTCGCCAGAAGCTCCGTTTTGACCTCGAGATGGGGTTCGACAACCGCCCCGCCGCCGCAACCGACGACATCAATCTGGCACTGGATTATGCCGACCTCTCCAACAAGATCTGCGAGCATGTCACAGGCAAGGTAGTCGAGCTGGTCGAGACCATGGCCGAGCAGGTCGCCATGCTGGTACTCGCCGACGAGCGGGTGCAGTGGGTCAAGGTGACCCTCACCAAGCCGGGCGCCGTACCCAATGCCGCCGGTGTCGGCGTCGAGATCCTGCGCCACCGCACCCCGGCGGCGAGCAGCAACTGATGACCACTATCTATATCAGCCTTGGTTCCAACATCGAGCGAGAGCGCCATATTCGCGCCGGCCTCGATGCGTTGCACGCTGCCTTCGGTGAGCTGCGGGTCTCCCGAGTGTTCGAGAGTGAAGCGGTGGGCTTCAATGGCCGCCCCTTCTACAACCTTGTTGCCGCTGCCGAGACCGACCTGCCGCTGGTTACCGTCTGCCAGCAGCTGCGCGAGATGGAGTTCGCCCACGGTCGCGAGCCGGATGCCAAGAAGTTCGCCCCGCGCACGCTGGATCTAGACCTGCTGCTCTATGGCGAGCTGGTCTGCGAGACGCCGCTGGTACTGCCGCGCGGCGAGATCCTTACCAACGCTTTCGTGCTCTGGCCGCTGGCCGAGCTGGCACCCGGACTACGCCACCCCATCGATGGCCGCACCATGGGCGAGCTGTGGGAGAGCTACGACAAGGCCTCCCAGCAGCTGTGCCCCATTCCCTTTCACTGGGAAGCGCGGGAGCTGCAGCACCACTGATCTACAAGGGCACCTCGCGGTGCCCTTGTCGTTTCACGGACAAGGTTGCTTATCACGGATAAGAAAGTGTCATTGGGCCAGCCCCTGCGAGAGTGGCAGGATAGCGCCCACTACAGGAGAACCTTATGCCACTCGATACCATTCACCATTTCAACTGCCAGCTGCTCACCACCCTGCCCCACCAGCGCTTCGAACACGAACCCATCCTCGACTACGCCACCGATGAGAAGGTCAAAGCCCGCTTCGGCTGGCAGGCGGAGTTCAGCAAGACCCTCTTTATCAAGTTCAAGGATGGCCGCTTCGCCCTGCTGCTGACCCACAGGGATGGTAGGCTCGACAACAAGGCGGTCAAGGCCGCGCTCGGTGCCAAGCCCTCCATCTGCAGCGCCGAAGAGATGCAGGCTGAGATTGGCTGCCTGCCGGGAGCCGTCTGCCCCTTCCTGCCCCGCGCCGATATTCCCCTACTGGTGGATCCGCAACTGCTCAGCCACTCCGCCTTCACCTGGACCCCGGGCCACCCCGAGCAGACCTTTCTGCTGGAGACGGCCCATCTGGCTGAGGTGTTGGCGCAGCTCCCCTGCGAAGTCAGCTATCTGCCCGTGACGACGGCGTAACACCATCGCGTGCCAGCTGAGCGAAGATCAGCGCAGCCAGCATGGAGAGCAAACCGACACAGAGGTAGGTAAGGTGGAACCCTGCCAGCCACTGGCCGTTGGCCGCTGAGGTACCCGCCGAGAAGAGCCCCAGCAGGCTGGCGGCAATCGCTACCCCCAAACTCATGGAGAGCTGCATCACCACCGAGAGCAGGCCATTGCCGCTACTGGCCAGGGTCGGGCTGAGATCTTGCAGCGTGAGAGTGTTCATGGCGGAGAACTGCAGCGAGTTGATGGCGCCGAAGATCGCCAGCCAGCCCAGCAGCACGCCATAGGGAAGCTGGTTGTCGATAAAGTAGAAGCTGGCAATCATGGCGCCGAGCAACAGGGTGTTGCCGATCAGGATCCGGCGATAGCCCACCCTGGGGATGAGTTTGTTCACCAGCGTCTTGGTCAGCATGGCGCCAAGTACCGTCGGGATCATGGTCATCCCCGCCTTGCTCGGGGAGAAGCCGAGCCCCAGTTGCAGAAAGAGCGGGGTGAGGAACGGCATGGCACCGCTGCCGAGGCGGGCAAACAGGTTGCCCCAGACACCGATGGCGAAGGTGGCGGTCTTGAACAGATTCAGGCTGAAGAGCGGCTGCTCCGCATTGGCGGCATAGAGCCAGTAGCTCGCCATCGCCGCCAGCCCGAAAATCAGCGCAAACAGTGCCCAGCCGGTGGAGATGCTGTGCTCCCCCAGCCCCTGCAAACCGACCGATACCAGCACCATGCCGAGGCTGAACAGCACGAAGCCCTGCCAGTCAAAACGGGCGGTCGCCTGACGCAGATCCGGCATGAAGTACCAGCTCGCCATAAAGCCGATCACCCCCACCGGCAGGTTAATCAGAAAGACCCAGTGCCAGCTCGCCACCTCGACAAGCCAGCCACCGAGCGCTGGCCCCATCAGCGGGCCGAGCAGCCCCGGAATGGTGACGAACGACATCACCCGCAGCAGCTCCCGCTTGTCATAGACCCGCAGTACAGCCAGTCGTCCCACCGGCATCAACAGCGCGCCGCCAATCCCCTGCAGCACCCGGGCTGCCACCAGCATCGAGAGCGAACCGGAAGCGGCACAAGCCAGCGAACCGAGGGTGAACAGCGAGATTGCCGCCAGATAGATGCGACGGGTACCGAACCTGTCCGCCAGCCAGCCGGAGGCCGGGATGAGCAGGGCCACCGTCAGCATGTAGGCGATCACCACCGACTGCATCTGCAGCGGGCTCTCCCCCAGCGTCTCGGCCATGCTGGGCAGGGCGGTATTGAGAATGGTGCCATCCAGCGACTGCATGAAAAAGCCGACTGCCGCCAGCATGGGCAGCCACTTGCGCTGGGCCGGGGTCACCCCGAGTGAAACTTCCGCCATAACAGACCACCTCCACTTCAGGAATAAAAAGACCCGCTCTCGTTGTTACGGGCGGGTCATGTCAGACATCAGGCATCCGGCTGGCCAAGCATGGCCTTGAGCTGCTCTTCGAGGCTGGGCTCGGGAGCCTTGAGCGTATCAAGGAACAGCCGCTCTATCCCCGCCTTGTCCTGAGTTTTCACGATAAACACCAGTCGGGACTGGGCCTTGCCCTCCGGCCACTCACCCAGTGCCTGCAGCGGATAGAGCTGACCGTGGACGCCGTGGATCACCACCGGCTGGCTCTCTCCTTCCAGCTGCAAGATCCCCTTGAGGCGCAGCAGGGCATCGCCGTATTGGGCCTGCACCGCATCGATGGCGGCCAGCAGACGAGAGGGCTTGAGCGGTTCGCCGATGCGCAAAGAGAAACTTTCGATGTTGCCGTGCTCGAAGTGGGTGGGCGCAGCTGTGCCCACCTTGGCGGCGAACGGTTGCATCTTCGGCTGCATCGGTGACGCCAGCCCCTGCCTGGGGGATTCGGTGCGCAGCCAGGCCAGCAGCTGGCGCACATCGCGCCCGGCCGCTTCGTTGTAGGCGCCCAGCTTCTCCAGCACCTTGGGCGAAAGCTCGCCATTGGTCACCAGCTGGAGCGGCGCCGCCGGATTGAGTGCCGCCAGCTGGGTTTCGACCCGAGCCAGCTGCTCGCCATCCACCAGATCGCCCTTGCTCACCACCAGCAGATCCGCCAGCGCCACCTGCTTCACCGCCTCATACTGGGCTGCAAGCTGCTGTTCGATATGGCCGGCATCCACCACGGTAACGGTGCCATCGAAGCGGTAGCGCTGGGCGATAAAGCCCTCTTCGCGCAAGGTAAAGAGCACGGGGGCCGGATCGGCCAGACCAGTGGTCTCGATAATCAGCCGCTTGAACGGTTTGATCTTGCGCTGGATGGCCTTCATAAAGAGCCCCTGCAACGCCTCCACCAGAGAGCCCTGCACCGAGCAGCAGATGCAGCCGGAGTCGAGCAGCATCACCTGCTCATCGACCTGCTGCACCAGATGGTGATCCAGCCCCACCGAGCCGAACTCGTTGATCAGCACCGCACACTCGCCGAGTTCCGGCTGCTTGACCCAGTGGTTAAGCAAGGTGGTCTTGCCGCTGCCGAGAAAGCCGGTCAGCAGGGTCACGGGGATACGGGTATCTTGCATATCGGTCATGTCAGATCCTTACCGGTTGGCAAACAGGTCGCTGAGCCAGCGGTTTTCAAAGCGGCCGTGGGGGTCTAGCTCACGCTGCAAGGCCACGAAGTCGTTCCAGCGCGGCAGCAGAGCCGGGAAGTCGTAGAGATCCATCGCCAGATGCTTGCCGAAATGGGGGATGCCGCCGAGCGGCACCAGCAGTTGCTGCAGCTCGCGCATCTGCTCCATGGAGCCGTTGACGAAGGTGCCGTCCGCCGCCAGATAGACCAGAAAACCGATCCAGCAGACCGGCTGGCCGTAAGCGGCACTGAGCCACGCCTCGGAAGGGCCGGTGCAGCGCAGGATAAAGGGGTAGTGCAACACGCCCGGATTGGCCTGCTGCCACGCTTGCAGAGTCTCCAGCGCCTCGTTCATACGATGCAGCGGTACCGCCACTTCACAGTTGATCTGGGGGGCCGGGATCCCCTTGCAGAGGATCTGGTAGACGTTGCCCACCAGATCGGAGGCATCCTTGAAGCGGCGCACCGTCTCGAAGTGCTCACCGGCCAGCGCCTCATCCTTGGTATCTTTCGCCATCTTCTGCAGGGTGGCATCTATGGTGGCATTCATGCGGGCGTCGATATCGCCATCCAGCAGCAGCGGCTCGCTGCCACCGGCGCGGTAGCGGGCCACCTCGTCATCGGAGGCGGGATCCACCAGCCAGATGTGGCTCTCGCCAGTCCAGGCAAACCACCAGCTCTTCACGAAGCCGTGCTCGCGGTTGAGCCGCTCGTTGTGCTCCAGGAGGAAGGGGTAATCGGTGGTGAACTTGGTGCAGCGCATGATGCGGTTCGGCACGGTACGCAGGGTAACGTCGAGCAGGATGCCGAGCATCCCCATCCCCATCACGAAGGCACCGAAGCGCGGGTCGGTGCGATCCACCCGGATGATCTCGCCATTGGCCAGCATCACGGTCATCGCCTCCACCGCATCGCAGAGGGCAGACTGGTGAAGCCCCTGACCGTGGGTGCCGGTGCTGAGCGCGCCGCCCAGAGTCTGGATGCCGATAACCCCGGGGGAAGCCGGCAGCATCCGCTCCATGGCGATAAGATCGCCGTAGACGATGTCGAGCGGCGTACCCGCCTGATAGGTCACGGTATCGGCGGTTTTCGCCAGCTGACCGCGCAGGTGGTGCAAGTCCACCAGCAGCGCCTGACTGCCCTCGGCATAGACGCTGTGAATGGGCTCAAAAGAGAGGCCGGAACCGATAAGGCGCAGCTTGCGCTCGGGGTGTTCCCGCAGCAGTTGCTGCAGCTCGTCGCGGTTTTTCGGACGCCACACCTGATCCAGCGCCCCGAGGGGATTGGTTCTCGACCAGTTGAACAGCACCTCCCGATTACCAATCGCCTTGATGCTGTGAAATGCCTGGAACTGAACCGTCATACCGCGCCTCATCTCTTGCTGACGTCAAAATGAGCGACGATTCTACCGAAAAGCGGGCGCCAAGGCATGGAAAACAAGACCCTGCCAATCTGGTGGAATTGGCCTCATTCTCGCTATCGCCACATTGTCGGAATCATTTGGTACTGGTCGGCGAGTCTCTCATACCGTACCCGGGATATCGCCCGCCAGCGCGGTGGCCGACTCTTCCTGTTCCTTTGGCAACAGCTCGTCGCAGAACTGGCGCAGCGGCATGGGACGGGCAAACAGGAAGCCCTGCAGATAATCGACCCCCTTGCTTCTGAGGTAGTCAGCCTGCCTGCTGGTTTCTACCCCTTCCGCCACCAGCGCCAACCCGAGGCGAGTCGCCAGATCGATCACGTTGTCCACGATATGCTCCGAGAGCGACTCGGTGCCGATACGGGCGATAAAGGACTGGTCGATCTTGAGGTAGTCGACATGGAACTGCTGCAGATAGATCAGGCTGGAGTGGCCAGTCCCGAAATCGTCGATTGCCAGCTTGACCCCCATCTCGTCCAGCTGACGGAACAGGGAGAGGGTCTTGGGATCCGCCACCAGCAGCTCACGCTCGGTCAGCTCCAGCACCAGTACCACCTTGCCGGGGGCAAAGTGATCGAGGAACAGTCGGCACTCCTGCAGCAGGGCAAAGTCGTGACAGTGAGCGGCGCTGATATTGAAACTGATATGAAAACCATCGGGCAAAGAGCGTTGCACCCAGCTCAGCTGAGCCGCCACATTGCGCATCATCTGGCTGGTCATGGGGACGATCAGCCCCGACTCCTCAGCCTGCGGAATAAAGAGATCGGGGCGGATCACCCCTTCGGTGGCATGGTTCCAGCGCATCAGCACCTCGGCCCCCATCATCCGCCGGGTGTCGCTGGCCACCAGCGGTTGCAGATAGGGGACAAACTCTTTCGCCCGCAGCGCCCGACGCAACTCATCCATCGGCGACCCCGGCCGCCCCAGCACCCACCACACCAGCAGGGAGAGCAGCAAGGATGCACCAGCCAGCGACAGTAGAGCAGTCTGGCGAGCCTCCCATAGCGAGCGCCAGTAGAGCGGCATGGTATAGCCGGCATAGATGGTGAAGGGGTAACGTTGGGAAGAGAGTTCAAGGCTGGTGCTGTGGTGCAATCTGGGCAGGCGTTCGAGATAGCGACCCGACTCGCTAAGCCAGGCCGAACCGACCTGCAGAAACAGCTCGCTCGGCTTGCCGCTCAGGGAGAGCATGAAGCTGAGCTGGCTGCCGTCGATGGCGCTCAGGGCTGCATCAGAACCCTGCTCGAGACGCACCACCAGCAGAGGGTGATTCTTGCGTACCCGGTTGCCGCTCATCAGCAACAGTTTGTGCCCGGTGTAGATAGTACCGTCGTCTGCATCATTGGCCTCGCCAAACAGGGAGGTACAGTTGATCACCCCGTCGCGCACCAGATTGACCGAACGCAGAAACGGTTCGAGCGCAACCGTCTTTCTCAGGATCAGCAGGTTCTGGGCGCAGGGAGCATTGACCAACGGCAACACCTCCCGGTTGGCCTGCTCGGCCCTGTCCAGCATCTCCTCCAGCAGCAGCCTCGCCTTGTGCGCCGAGTCGCGAGAGTCAGATTTCAGATCCTGCAAATAGGTGCTGTGAATGATCCAGCTGCCCACCAGCAGCGGCAAGGCAAAAACCAACAGGGCACTGCCAACACGCAGCCTGGTTCGGGAGAGATCGATCCGGAATAGAAACATAGAGAGCCACGCCACAGTTGGTCAGAGCCGCCCGCAGGCAGACATCCACGTCATACCGACCAACGCAGGGATCTCCCGACTGGTCATAACCAAACAACATAACGCAAAGCACTTATAAAACGAACAGCGAAAACAGTGGTTGGATCACAGCCCGCAGCAACAAGCTTCGAAAGAGGCTCAAGAATAGAAAGCCGCAAAATAGAAATGCCGCGTATTACGCGGCATTTCTCGTTACAGCTGTGCAGTTAGGCGTTAAACCGCCTGCTGCAGGATCACCGCATCGGCCTTCTTGGTATAGGAGGCGATCTCGTTGAAGTTGAGGTAGCGGTAAGTATCTGCCGCAGTGGCATCAAGCGCCTTGGCGTATTGCAGGTACTCAGCCACGGTCGGGATCTTGCCGAGAATGGCGGCAACCGCTGCCAGCTCGGCAGAGGCCAGATAGACGTTGGCGCCTTTACCCAGACGGTTCGGGAAGTTACGGGTGGAGGTGGAGACCACGGAGGCCCCTTCCGCTACCCGCGCCTGGTTGCCCATGCAGAGGGAACAGCCCGGGATCTCGATGCGGGCACCGACCCGGCCGAAGATGCCGTAGTAGCCCTCTTCGGTCAGCTGATCCTTGTCCATCTTGGTGGGCGGCGCGATCCACATGCGGGTCGGCAGCTCGCCCTGATACTTCTCGAGCAGTTTGCCGGCGGCACGGAAGTGACCGATGTTGGTCATGCAGGAACCGATGAACACCTCGTCGATCTTGTCGCCAGCCACATCGCTCAGCAGACGGGCGTCGTCCGGATCGTTCGGTGCACACAGGATCGGCTCCTTGATGGTGGCCAGATCGATCTCGATGATTTCGGCGTACTCGGCATCCTTGTCCGCTTCCATCAGGGTCGGGTTGGCCAGCCACTCTTCCATTCCCTTGATGCGACGGGTGATGGTGCGCGGGTCACCGTAGCCTTCGGAGAGCATCCATTTCAGCATCACGATGTTGGACTTCAGATACTCGATGATCGGCTCTTTATCCAGCTTGATGGTGCAACCTGCGGCGGAACGCTCGGCGCTGGCATCTGCCAGCTCGAACGCCTGCTCCACCTTCAGGGTCGGCAGACCTTCGATCTCGAGGATGCGGCCGGAGAAGATGTTCTTCTTGCCCGCTTTCTCGACGGTCAGCAGCCCTTTCTGGATGGCGGCGTAGGGGATGGCATGGACCAGATCACGCAAAGTGATGCCCGGTTGCAGCTCACCCTTGAAGCGCACCAGCACGGATTCCGGCATATCCAGCGGCATCACGCCGGTAGCGGCGGCGAAAGCCACCAGACCGGAGCCCGCCGGGAAGGAGATGCCGATGGGGAAACGGGTGTGGGAGTCACCACCGGTACCTACGGTATCCGGCAGCAGCATGCGGTTCAGCCAGGAGTGGATGACGCCGTCACCCGGACGCAGAGAGACACCGCCGCGGTTCATGATGAAGTCCGGCAGGGTGTGGTGGGTCTGCACGTCGATGGGCTTGGGATAGGCCGCTGTGTGGCAGAAGGACTGCATGGTCAGATCAGCGGAGAAGCCGAGGCAGGCCAGATCTTTGAGCTCGTCGCGGGTCATCGGGCCCGTGGTGTCCTGAGAGCCGACCGTGGTCATCTTGGGTTCGCAGTAGGTACCCGGGCGAATGCCCTTCACGCCACACGCCTTGCCCACCATCTTCTGGGCCAGGGTGAAGCCTTTGCCGGTATCGGCCACCGGCTGCGGGCGACGGAATACGGTGGAGAACGGCAGACCCAGCGCTTCGCGGGCCTTGTCGGTCAGGCCGCGTCCGATGATCAGCGGAATACGGCCACCGGCGCGCACTTCGTCGATCAGCACGTCGGTTTTCAGTTCAAACTGCGCCAGCACCTGCTCGGTGCCGTGCTTGCAGATCTTGCCGGCAAACGGGTAGATGTCGATCACATCGCCCATCGCAAGTCCGGAAACGTCCACCTCGATGGGCAGGGCGCCGGCATCTTCCATGGTGTTGAAGAAGATCGGGGCAATCTTGCCACCCAGCACCACGCCACCAGCGCGCTTGTTCGGCACGAACGGAATGTCGTCGCCCATAAACCAGAGCACCGAGTTGGTAGCGGATTTACGGGAAGAGCCGGTACCGACTACATCGCCCACATAGGCCAGCGGGAAACCCTTCTCTTTCAGGGCGTCGATGGTCTTGATCGGGCCAATGGCGCCATCCTTGTCGGGGGTGATGCCGGGACGGGCGTTTTTCAACATCGCCAGGGCGTGCAGCGGAATATCCGGGCGGGACCAGGCGTCCGGTGCAGGAGAGAGGTCGTCAGTGTTGGTTTCGCCGGTCACCTTGAACACTGTGACGGTGATCTTCTCGGCCAGCTCCGGGCGCGAGAGGAACCACTCGGCATCTGCCCAGGATTGCATCACCTGCTTGGCGTGGGCATTGCCCGCCTTGGCCTTCTCCTCCACGTCGTGGAAGGAGTCGAACATCAGCAGGGTGTGGGAGAGGCCCTTGGCAGCAAGAGGAGCCAGGGTCGCATCGTCCAGCAGGTCGATCAGCGGCTGAATGTTGTAACCACCCTGCATGGTGCCCAGCAGTTCAACGGCTTCGGCAGCAGTCAGGATGGGAGAGTGGGCTTCGCCCTTGGCGACGGCGGTGAGGAAACCGGCTTTGACATAGGCCGCTTCATCAACACCGGGGGGAATTCGGGAGGACAACAGCTCTTTCAGAAAGTCTTGTTCGCCGGCGGGCGGGTTCTTGAGCAGCTCGACCAGGGCGGCGACCTGCTCTGCGTCCAGAGGTTTGGCAACCACGCCCTCGGCAGCACGTTCTGCGACGTGTTTACGGTATGTTTCAAGCACGACTAATTCCTCTTTGGTCTTTTTTTGGGGTTCGCCCACGCTCGCGGCGATCGTCCTTGCGGGACACCCCGTAGGGTGCTCCCCACTATATAAGTTTTAACGACCAATTAAAATCCAAACTCTGTTAACCAATTCAACACAAAACCGTAACCAATTAAACAGACTGGTATTTTTTGAAAATTAAATGTCAGCCTGGATGCAGAGTTAACAAATACGCATCATTTATCCATTATTGGAACGTAGTGCCCAATTGCAGATAGAAGACGCCATTCCCCTCCTCCGCCATGCCGTAGCCGAGGAACACCGGGCCAAGGAAGCTCTCGACCCCCACATAGACGGAGCCAGCAGTGAAGGAGCTGTCAAAGCTGATATCTTCACCCTTGTCCCACACCCCGCCCTGCTCGAGGGAGCCGCCCAGATAGAGCGGCATCTTGAGGGCACCGAAGTCGTTGTCCGCGACTCGGTAGATGTAGCGCAACCCGCCAAACAGGCTGTAGCGACCACTCAGCTGATAACGCTGGAAGCCGGAGAGACGGAACAGCCCACCCAGGTCTTGGATATAGAGCGGCAGCGCCTCCTGACTGCTGGAACCGCCGCCCTCCAGCATCAGGTTGAGGCTGTGACGACCCCATGACCAGGGCTTGATCATGGAGAAGTTGTAGTTCCACCCCTCGTCGCGGCTACTCTGATCCAGCTCTCCCCCGGTCAGATCGACATGGGAATAACCCAGTTTGATGTCCCACCTCTCGCCCGAGTAGGGGAAGTAGAGGCTGTCGAGGGTATCGTGCTCAAAGCGAACGAAGGGCCCCCAGGCGGTTGCATCCACACTGGTATTCTTGAAGTTTTTCAGATCGATATTGCCTACCCGACCTTCAAGCCCCGTGTAGATGCGGCTCCATGGCTGACTGTTCCAGCCAACGGCCAGCTCAGAGCTGAAGAAGGAGTAGTCACTGTCGAGATAGGTCAATGTATTCGGTTCGGAGTTGAAGACCCGGCGCTGGGTTTTGTCATAGGCCAGACTTGCCTCGCCAAAGAAGGTCTGGGAGGGCTCCAGCGGGGTATAGAAGTCGGTCTTGATATGTTTGGCCGTGCCAAGCGATGCTTCGGTCAGCCACTCCCCGCCCCAGTTGTTGACGTTGGTGAGGGTGTAGGACATGCCGACGTTGTAGTTGGAGGTGTTCTCGAAATCGTCGGAGAAGCCGAACTGGAAGTTGAGGTAACCCGGCCCCCAGTTCTTCTCGCTGGCATCGACCACCAGCACGTTCTCGCCATCGCGCTCATCCACCTCGTAAGTAATGCGATCGAACGACTCCAGCGCATAGAGGCGGCGAATGCCCGCCTCCAGACTCTCGTTGGTCTGGATCTTGTCCGGTCGCACATCCAGCATGGCGCGCACCGTCTCGTCGGATAGACGCGACTTGTTGATGATCTCCACCTTGTCGATGTAGTAGGCGGGCAGGCCGCTGCGTTCGGCACGGCGACTCAGCTTGCGGTTGCGGTACTCGTTGTAGCGCTCCTTGCTCAGGGAGAGCTTGTCGAGTTCCAGCGACACCTTCTCGGCCGCTGCCTCGCCTATCTTGATCCCCTCCGGCATCCGGGCGAAATCGGCGATCCCCATGTCGCCAAACTCGGGAGTGAGCAGGATATCCTTGGGCCCCAGCAGCGCCTTCTGCTTGTCGGTGCCGACCTGGGTCATGTAGGTAGTGAGCTGGTCGATCATGGCAAGGCCGGACTTGAGGGACTCGCGGGTGCGCAGCCTGGCACTGATATCCACCGCGATCACCACATCGGCTCCCATCGCCTTGGCCACGTCCACCGGCATGTTGTTGACCGCACCGCCATCGGCCAGAATCCGGCCATCCCACTCCACCGGCTTGAGCGCCCCCGGAATGGACATGGAAGCCTGCATCGCCTTGGCCAGACTGCCGTGATCGAGCACGTAAGGGGTGACCGTCTCCATATCGGTTGCCATGGCACGATAAGGGATCGGCAGATCATCGAAGCTCTTCAGCGCCGGCAGGTTGGAGGTGGCTGTGCGCAGCAAGCTGGCCATGGATTGGCCCTGAAAGAAACCATCCGGCAGCTGAATGGTGTCGCCATTGACGCCGATATCGGTGCGTAGCTGATACTTCTCGGTCTGCAGCTTCTTGCGCAGGGAGAGCTCATCACGGCCCACCTTGTCCTGATAACCCTTGTTCCAGTCGATGGCTAGCGTCGTACGCTCCACCTCCTCGGCGCTAAGCCCCATGGCGTACATGCCCGCCACATAAGAGCCCATGCTGGTGCCAACTATGATGTCGACCGGGATGCGCTTCTGCTCCAGTACCTTGAGGATACCGATATGGGCCGAGCCCTTGGCACCGCCACCACTGAGCACCAGTGCCACCTTGGGGCGGCCACCATCGGCCGCCTGCACCAGCAGCGGCATGGCCGCCAGCATAATCAAAAGCAGTCGGGTTCATCCCGCACGAACGCTGCGCATCATATTTTCCATCTTGTTCAGGAAGCCGGTCACCAAGGATGGCCTCTACTATAAGGAGCCGGAGCACAAGCGCAACCGGCATTCCGGCCAATTCAGCCTCTCCCGGATCTATTTGTCCGCCAGCCCCTTGTGAGCGCAAACGCAATCCATAAATAAAGGGTCGAAAGGCTCATGGGCGCCCCCTCTCTGCCGCTAATATGAGAGTCGTCAATCTCTACCTTTCGGGCTCTTATATGCTGGCAACCCTGACCCTCAAACAGAAAATTCTGGCCACCGTCACCCTGGCCGTCGTTATCTCCTGCCTGCTGGTGGGCTACTTCAGCCAGCGCGCCGCTCAGCAACTGATCGAAAAGCGCATGTTCGAACAGGAGCTGCCCAACCTGACCCAACGCATCAGCAAGGAGATCGAACAGGATCTCAACGGTATCGCCCGTGCGGCACAGCAGCTGGCCACCGACCGCTTTATTCTCGACTGGGTGGATCGGGGCATGCCCAAGGAGCAGGAACCACTGCTCATCAACCAGCTCAAGGATGTAGCCAACCAGTACGGGCTGGTCACCGCCTCCTTTGCCGATCGCCAGACCGCGGCCTACTACAACCAGGATGGCTTTCTGCGCAACCTCACTCCGGCTCAGGATGCCTGGTTCTATGACTACACCAAGAGCCAGAAGGAGATGACTCTCAGCATCTTCCGCGAGAGCACCGGCGAGATGAAGCTGTTCGTCAACTTCCAGCAGCTCAATGGTCGCGGACTGGCCGGCTTTGCCAAATCCCTCGACTCCATGGTTGCCATGGTCTCCAACTTCCGGCTGGAAGATAGCGGCATCGTCTTTATGGTCGATGGCAGCGGCAAGGTGAAATTGCACCCCGATGCCAGCCGGATAGAGCGTGACAACCTGAGCCAGCTGGCAGGCAGCGACAGTGGCAGCCTGCTGGCCAAGCGTCCCTTTGCCGTGATCAGCGCCGAAGTGAATGGCGAGCCCATGGTGCTGGCCAGCAGCTATATCCCGCTGCTCGACTGGTATCTGGTCGTCCAGGTGCCGGAAGCGGAGATCTACGCCGAGCTGGATCAGAACCGCAACCAGATCCTGATGATCTCGCTGGTCATCGCACTCGCCATGGGGGCCATGGGTATGCTGCTGGCGGGCTCTGTCAGCCGCCCGCTCAACGAACTGGCACGTCTGTTCAAGGAGCTTGGCAGCGGTGATGGCGATCTGACCCAGCGCCTCAAAGTGGAGGGCCGTGACGAGCTGAGCCAGGTTGCGACCGGCTTCAACAACTTCGTCGCCAAGATCCACGGCTCCATCGAGCAAGTGGCCAGCAACTCCCGTCAGCTGGCCACGACGGCCAACGAGGTGGCCAGCAAGGCCCAGCTGACCCAGCACAACTGTACCGCCCAGCGTGACCGTACCGTACAGGTGGCTACCGCCATCCACGAAATGGGGGCCACCGTGGGCGAGATTGCCGGCAACGCCTCGCTGGCGGCGGATGTCGCCAAGCAGGCCAATGATCAGGCGGATGCCGGTGCCCACATCGTGGCACAGGCCCGCCACGGCATCGTCGGCCTCTCCGGGGAAATCGAGCAGGTCGCCGGTGTTATCGAGTCGCTGGCCAGCCAGACCGACTCCATCGGCAGCATCCTCGAGACCATCCGCAGTATCTCGGAGCAGACCAACCTGCTGGCGCTCAACGCAGCCATCGAAGCGGCTCGCGCTGGCGAACAGGGCCGCGGCTTCGCCGTGGTGGCCGACGAGGTGCGCAACCTCGCCAACCGCTCCGCCGCCTCTACCGCCGAGATCCAGGAGATGATCAACCGGCTGCAGGATCAGAGCGCCCGCGCCGTCAGCGCCATGGCTCAGGGCCGCAACCAGAGTCTGGAAGTGGTGGCACAGGCCGATGAAGCCAACGCCGCGCTCGGCCATATCACCGCCCACATCACCCAGATCAACGACATGAACATCCAGGTCGCCACCGCGACCGAGGAGCAGTCGAGCGTGGTCGGCGAGATCAACCGCAACGTGGAGGATATCAACCAGCTCACCATGGAGACGGCCGATATCGCCCACCAGCTCACCGAATCGAGCCGCAGCCTGCAGCAGCTCTCTGCCCAGCTGGATAAACTGGTTGGTAACTTCCGGCTATAAACGGGGCCATCTGGCACGATAAAAAGGGCGCTGCGGCGCCCTTTTTCATGTGCAAACTCAAGCAGGAAAAAACAGGACAGGGATGTCTTTGATATCTAATGACCAAAAGCAAAAAGCCGCTCGATTGAGCGGCTTTTTTATGAAGCGGACAGAAGATTACTTTTTCTTCTTGGCCTTGGCGTTCGGCAGGTCGGTGATGGAGCCTTCGAATACTTCGGCTGCCAGACCCACTGACTCGTGCAGAGTCGGGTGAGCGTGGATGGTCAGCGCGATGTCTTCGGCGTCAGCACCCATTTCGATGGCCAGACCGATTTCACCCAGCAGTTCACCACCGTTGGTACCGACGATGGCACCACCGATGACGCGGCCGCTCTCCTTGTCGAAGATCAGCTTGGTCATGCCGTCGGAGCAGTCGGACGCAATGGCGCGACCGGAAGCAGCCCACGGGAAGGTGGCGACTTCGAAGTTCAGGCCCTGTTGCTTGGCTTCCTTCTCGGTCAGACCAACCCAGGCCATCTCTGGCTCGGTGTAGGCGATAGACGGAATCACTTTCGGGTCGAAGTAGTGCTTCTTGCCGGCGATCACTTCGGCGGCAACGTGACCTTCGTGCACACCCTTGTGGGCCAGCATCGGTTGACCAACGATGTCACCGATGGCGTGGATGTGCGCCACGTTGGTACGCAGCTGCTTGTCCACCTCGATGAAACCGCGCTCGTTAACGGCAACGCCAGCCTTCTCGGCATCCAGCATCTTGCCGTTCGGCACACGGCCTACGGCAACCAGCACGTTGTCGTAGCGAACCGGCTCGGCCGGAGCGTGCTTGCCTTCGTAGGAGACGTACAGACCGTCTTCACGGGCTTCAACTGCGGTGACCTTGGTCTCCAGCATGATGTTGAACTTCTTGGCCACGCGCTTGGTGTAGATCTTGACGATATCTTTGTCGGCAGCCGGAACCAGCTGGTCGGCAAATTCCACCACGTCGATCTCGGAACCCAGAGAGGAGTAAACGGTACCCATCTCCAGACCGATGATGCCGCCACCGATAACCAGCAGTTTGCCGGGAACGGTTTTCAGCTCCAGCGCATCGGTAGAGTCCCATACGCGCGGATCGTCGTGCGGAATGAACGGCAGCTTCACCGGACGGGACCCGGCCGCGATGATGGCGTTGTCGAAGGTCACGGTGGTCTTGCCATCTGCGCCTTCCACTTCGATGGTGTTCGGGCCGGTGAACTTGCCGAAGCCGTTCACAACCTGAACTTTACGCATCTTGGCCATGCCAGCCAGACCGCCGGTCAGCTGGTTGATAACCTTCTCTTTCCACAGACGGATCTTGTCGATGTCGGTCTGCGGCGCACCGAAGACGATGCCGTGCTCGGCCAGCGCCTTGGCTTCTTCAATCACTTTGGCTACGTGCAGCAGGGCCTTGGAGGGAATGCAACCCACGTTCAGGCAGACGCCACCCAGGGTGGAGTAACGCTCGACGATAATGGTATCCAGACCCAAATCGGCCGCACGGAAAGCAGCGGAATAACCGGCAGGGCCAGCACCCAGTACTACGACCTGGGTTTTGATTTCTTTACTCATCATGACCTCTTTGTCGTTCTTGTATCCCCGGACAGCGCAGTCTTATGCCTTCTTTTCCTTGCAAAACAAGAGGCCGCTGCAGCCGTGAAAAAAACGGGGCAAGTTTACGATCATGTTAATGAAATGAGAAGTAAAAAGGGCAGGCTCTGGGCCCGCCCTCTCACTTACAGGACCAGTCGACGAATGTCGGACAGCACGCCATTCATGGTGGTGATGAAGCGAGCCCCATCGGCACCATCGATCACGCGGTGGTCGTAGCTCAGAGCCAACGGCAGCATCAGGCGCGGCGCGAACTCTTTGCCGTTCCACTTCGGCTTCATCTCGGACTTGGAGACACCGAGGATGGCCACTTCCGGCGCGTTGACGATCGGGGTAAAGCTGGTACCGCCGATGCCACCCAGGCTGGAGATGGTGAAGCAACCGCCCTGCATGTCGGAAGCGGTCAGCTTGCCGGCACGGGCCTTCTTGGAGATCTCGGCCAGATCGCGAGACAGCTCCATGATGCCCTTCTTGTTAACATCGCGTACCACGGGCACAACCAGACCGTTGGGGGTATCCACCGCCACACCGATGTGGATGTACTTCTTCATGATCAGCTTGCTGCCATCTTCGGACAGGGAGCTGCAGAAGCGCGGGTGAGCTTCCAGCGCCTTGGCGGCGGCTTTCAGGATGAAGACCAGCGGGGTGATCTTCACGTCGGCCTTCTGCTTCTCGAGCATCGCGTTCTGCTCTTTGCGGAACGCTTCCAGCTCGGTGGTATCGGCTTCGTCGAACTGGGTGACATGAGGGATCATGACCCAGTTGCGGTGCAGGTTCGGACCGGAGATCTTCTGGATGCGGGTCAGCTCGACCTCTTCCACATCACCGAACTTGCTGAAGTCTACTTTCGGCCACGGCAGTACGCCCAGACCGTTGCCACCGGCTACGCCGGCAGAGGCTGGAGCGGACTCGGCACGCTTGATGGCATCCTTCACGTAGGCTTGTACGTCTTCTTTGACGATACGGCCCTTGCGACCGGAGGCTTTCACCTTGGCCAGGTTGACGCCGAACTCGCGCGCCAGACGGCGTACCGCCGGAGAGGCGTGTACGTAAGCGTCGTTGGCAACGAAATCGGAAGAGGCTGCAGCCTGAGCAACCGGAGCCGGAGCAGCAGCAACGGGTGCAGCAGCGACAGGAGCGGCAGCTTGAGCAACCGGCGCGGCAGCAGGAGCTGCGCCAGCCACTTCGAATACCATGATCAGGGAACCGGTGGAGACCTTGTCACCCGCCTTCACCTTGATCTCTTTAACCACACCGGCGAACGGCGCAGGCACTTCCATGGAGGCCTTGTCACCTTCCACAGCGATCAGGGACTGGTCGGCTTCAACCTTGTCACCCACGGCAACCATGATCTCGGTGACTTCGACTTCGTCGCCACCGATATCCGGTACGTTGACATCTTTCGCGCCGGCAGCAACCGGGGCGGCGGCAGGAGCGGCAGCCTGAGCCGGTGCAGCAGCAACGGCAGGAGCAGCGCCAGCCACTTCAAATACCATCACCAGAGAGCCGGTAGAAACCTTGGCGCCAGCGGCAACCTTGATCTCGACCACGCGACCGGCGAACGGTGCCGGCACTTCCATGGAGGCCTTGTCACCTTCCACGGCGATGATGGACTGGTCGGCTTCAACCATGTCGCCCACGGCAACCATGATCTCGGTGACTTCAACTTCGTCACCACCGATGTCCGGTACGTTGACATCTTTGCGAGCGGCAGCGACCGGTGCGGCAGCCGGAGCTGCAGCAACAGGAGCGGCCACTTCTGCAGGTGCAGCAGCGCCTTCGGCTTCGAAGATCATGATCTGGGAACCGGTGGCAACCTTGTCGCCCACCTTGATCAGGATCTCTTTGACGATACCGGCAGACGGGGCCGGTACTTCCATGGAGGCCTTGTCGCCTTCTACCGCGATGATGGACTGGTCCAGCTCGACCTTGTCACCCACGGCCACCATGATCTCGGTGACTTCAACTTCATCGGCGCCGATATCCGGCACCATAATCTGTTTGGACATTGTGCTTTATCCTCTTGCGTCGATCCGCGTGACTGGCTGATGCAGCCACGCACATCTCGCGTTAACCGTTTTAAACCCTGGCAGGGTCGCGCCGCATGACGGCGCGACCCTTGATCCACTTACGCGTACAGCGGGTTGACCTTGTCGGCATCGATGCCGTACTTGGCGATGGCATCGGCCACAACCTGCTTGTCGATCTCGCCGCGCTTGGCCAGCTCGGTCAGGGCAGCAACCACCACATAGAACTCGTTCACTTCGAAGTGACGACGCAGGTTGGCACGGCTGTCGGAACGGCCGTAACCGTCGGTACCCAGCACGCGGTAGTTCTCGGTCGGAACGAAGGCGCGAACCTGGTCGGCGAAGGACTTCATGTAGTCGGTCGCAGCGATGGTGGCTTCGGAACCCAGTACCTGAGCGATGTACGGTACGCGAGCTTCGGCTGTCGGGTGCAGCATGTTCCAGCGATCCGCGTCCTGACCATCACGAGCCAGCTCGTTGAAGGAGGTGACGCTGAACACGTCGGAGCCCACGCCATATTCGCTTGCCAGGATCTGGGCAGCAGTGCGCACGTGACCCAGGATGGAACCACAACCCAGCAGCTGCACTTTCGCCTTGGCACCGGCTACGGATTCCAGCTTGTAGATACCCTTGCGGATGCCTTCCTCGGCGCCTTCCGGCATGGCCGGCATGGCGTAGTTCTCGTTCAGGGTGGTGATGTAGTAGAACACGTTCTCCGGGTTCTCACCGTACATGCGGCGCAGGCCGTCCTGTACGATCACCGCCACTTCATAGGCGTAGGACGGGTCGTAGGAGATGCAGTTCGGGATGGTGCCGGCCAGGATGTGGCTGTGACCATCTTCGTGCTGCAGACCTTCGCCGTTCAGGGTAGTACGACCGGAGGTTGCACCCAGCAGGAAGCCACGGGCTTGCTGGTCACCGGCTGCCCACGCCATGTCGCCAATCCGCTGGAAGCCGAACATGGAGTAGTAGATGTAGAACGGGATCATCGGGCAGTCGTTGGTGCTGTAAGAGGTCGCAGCAGCCAGCCAGGAGGACATGGCGCCCAGCTCGTTGATACCGTCTTGCAGAACCTGACCCTGCTTGTCTTCCTTGTAGTAGGAGACGATGTCGCGGTCTTGCGGGGTGTACTGCTGACCGTGCGGGCTGTAGATACCGATCTGGCGGAACAGACCTTCCATACCGAAGGTACGGGCTTCGTCAGCCAGGATCGGAACAATGCGCTTGCCGATGGACTTGTCTTTCAGCATCACGTTCAGGGAACGCACGAACGCCATGGTGGTGGAGATTTCGCGCGCCTGTTCACCCAGCAGCGGAGCGAAGGCATCCAGTGCCGGGATTTCCAGCTTGTCGGTACTCTCGCGCAGACGGGTCGGCAGGTAGCCTTTCAGGGCCGCACGACGAGCGTGCAGGTATTTGTGCTCTTCGCTGCCCGCTTCGATCTTCAGGTAAGGCAGGTCGGCCAGCTGCTCGTCGGCCACCGGCAGGTTGAAGCGGTCACGCAGGTGACGCACGGAGTCCAGCTCCATCTTCTTGACCTGGTGAGCGATGTTCTTGCCTTCGGCCGCTTCGCCCATGCCGTAACCCTTGATGGTCTTGGCCAGGATAACGGTCGGCTTGCCCTTGGTCTGGGTCGCTTTGTTGAATGCAGCGAACAGTTTGCGAGGATCGTGACCACCACGGTTCAGGGCGAAGATCTCCTCGTCGGTCATGTCTTTGACCAGCGCGGCAGTTTCCGGGTAACGGTTGAAGAAGTTCTCGCGGATGTAGGCACCGTCGCGGGACTTCATGGTCTGGTAGTCACCGTCCACAGTCTCGTTCATCAGCTGGATCAGCTTGCCAGAGGTATCCTTGCGCAGCAGCTCATCCCACTTGCGACCCCAGATAACCTTGGTAACGTCCCAGCCAGCGCCGGCGAACAGGCCTTCCAGCTCGTTGATAACCTTGCCGTTACCGACAACCGGGCCATCCAGACGCTGCAGGTTGCAGTTGACCACGAACACCAGGTTGTCGAGCTTTTCACGCACGGCAACAGTCAGGGCACCTTTGGCTTCCGGCTCGTCCATCTCGCCGTCACCCAGGAAGGCGTAAACGGTCTGCTCGGAGCAATCCTTGATGCCACGGTCGGTCAGGTACTTCAGGAAGCGAGCCTGATAGATGGCGGCGATGGGGCCCAGACCCATGGATACGGTCGGGAACTGCCAGAAGTCCGGCATCAGTTTCGGGTGCGGGTAGGAAGGGATACCCTTGCCATCCACTTCCTGACGGAAGTTGTCCAGCTGCTCTTCGGTCAGACGACCTTCGGCGAAGGCGCGGGCATAGATACCCGGGGAGATGTGACCCTGGAAGTAAACTAGGTCACCACCATCCTTCTCGTTGCGAGCACGGAAGAAGTGGTTGAAGCAGACATCATAGATGGTCGCAGAAGAAGCGAAGGAAGACATGTGACCACCCAGGTCCAGGTCTTTCTTGGAGGCGCGCAGCACGATCATCATGGCGTTCCAGCGGATGATGGCGCGAATGCGGCGCTCCATCTCCAGGTCGCCCGGGTAGTCCGGCTCTTCGCTGGACGGAATGGTGTTGATGTAATCGCGGTTTGCCTTGGCAGCCACGTCCACACCGCTTGCGCGGGCTTTCTCGGCCAACTGTTCAAGGATGAACTGAGCGCGTTGGGGACCCTCTTCACGCAGCAGGGATTCCAGAGAGGCAAGCCACTCCAGCGTTTCTATCGGGTCCACATCGTTCTTCAGGATATCAGACATGGCTGGTTCCTATTTTGTTGTGATTGCACGGCATTGCACGGCGAAGGGCGCAAGCATTCGACAATAAAGCCTTGTGGGATTAGTTTTCCTGCTGACGGATCCGACGCATGGATCGCTGGATCCGGCTGTCTTCCCTCTGCATATCCAACAAGGTGTCCTCGATAAAGGCCAGATGCTCATGACAAGCTGTTCTGGCCCGCTCCGGAGCCCCCGACAGGATGGCTTCGATCAGATTCGCACGATGGCGTCGGATCTTGGCTACCACTCCCGGGCGGCGATTCAAAATCTCGTTATTTCTCAGAATGTTCTGCTCGAGCATGGGGCTCATGGCCCGCAGCAGATGCAGCAGCACCACGTTGTGGGACGCCTCGGCCACCGCCAGATAGAACTGGGTAACGGCTGCCGATTCGGCCACCAGCGAACCCAACTGGCCCGCCTCTTCGATGGTGGTCTGCACCTGACGAATGCGTTCGAAATCCGCACCGGTACCCCGCAATGCAGCATAGTAGGCGCAGATGCCTTCCAGTGCGTGACGAAACTCCAGCAGGTCATACTGGGCTTCCGGGTGAGTGCTGAGCAGTTCGAACAGAGGATCGGCGATCCCCTTGCTCAGGGCATTCTGCACATAAGTGCCACCGCCCTGACGGCGATAGAGCAACCCGCGAGCTTCAAGTCGCTGGATGGCTTCGCGCAAGGATGGGCGCGATACCTGAAACTGGATGGCGAGTTCGCGTTCGGGAGGCAATTTCTGCCCCGGCTGCAAACTTCCTTCCAGAATCATCTGTTCCAGCTCGGCGACAATGGAGTCGGCCAACTTGGGTTGCGTAATCTTGCGATAGGGCATGAGGCTACTTTGTTAAATTGGTATTACCAATTTCATGAATGGGGCGAAAATTAGCAGAGGCCTTGTCAAAAGTCCACTCAAAAGATGATCTGAATCAAGAATCACCACCACCCAATAAGAGGTAAAGCGGGGTAAACATGATTTGGCTCATAGAAATTGGTCTTACCAATATTCTTGAGCAGGCTCACAAATAACATTTGCGCAACCACAAACAAAAATGACCTGCCATAGAGGCAAGCCATTGATTTTAAAACCCAAACTAAATTTGAATATTTACTTTAACTATTGAGCATCTCGCGGAAGCGTGACCACTGAAAACTCTCCCCCGGATCCGTTTTACGCCCTGGCGCGATATCGCAATGGCCGACAATTTTTTCCACGGTGACCGCCGGGTAACGGGCAGAGATGGCTCGGGTGAGCCCCACCAGTGCGAAATATTGCGCATCTGTATAGGGGGTTTCGTCCGTCCCCTCCAGCTCGATGCCGATGGAGAAATCATTGCACGCCTCCCTCCCCTGCCAGCTCGATACTCCGGCGTGCCAGGCGCGCGCGCCAAACGGCACATACTGCACCAGCTCGCCATCGCGGCGGATCAGGCAGTGGGCCGAGACCCGCAGCTGATGGATACCGGCAAAATAGGGGTGAGCCTCGGGGTCGAGCCGTCCCATAAAAAGGTCGTCGATAAAGGGACCGCCAAACTCCCCCGGCGGCAGGCTGATGCCATGCACCACCAGTAGGGAGATATCGTCCGGCGCGGCCCGTTCGTTGTGATGGGGAGAGGGAACCCGGCGAGCCTGCTGGCACCAGCCGGCATCATCAATGGAAAAAATGGGGTCAGAATGAGTCATCGGCTACTCGATACGAGTTGAACAAAAAAGCGCGATCCGGGCAGGCATCTTGTCACCAAGCCGCTGAATCAGTGGAAAAATGTGTGTTAGGCTGAGTCATCTTCCGCTCGCAATGGATGAGATATGCAGCACACGGCACGCTGGATGTGGTTACTGGCCTGGCTCTCTCTGATGGGTCTGCTGACCCTCTATTTTCACTCCCGCAGCCAACCCAGCGTCACCGCCAGCGGCGAACTGCTGCTGCAAGCCGACCAGAGCGGCCACTATCGTCTGGAGGGTGCCATCAACGGCTACCCGGTGCAACTGCTGCTCGATACCGGCGCCACCCGTGTCACCATCCCGCAGCAGGTTGCCAAGCGGCTGGGTCTGGCAGCCCGCGGCGGCAGCCAGGTCAACACGGCTGCGGGTCAGATCCGGGTCGGCAACGGCACCATCGAAACGCTGGCGATGGGGCCATTGACCTTGTACGATTTGGCCATCTTTATCAACCCGGCGGCTGAGGGCGACGAGGTGCTGGTTGGCATGAACGCCCTAGGCCGGCTGGAGCTGGTTCAAAAAGAGCGGCAACTGCTGCTCAGACCCTTGCAGGAATAAGGCATGTTTCAACAGGATGTCAGCCGCGCCGTACGCGCTGCACTACTCGAAGATCTGGGCGATGCCCTGACTACGCTCGACCAACCGGACGCTAGCGCCGATATCACGGCCCAGCTGATCCCGGCCGACCGGATGGCCAACGCCCGGGTGATCACC
This sequence comes from Aeromonas jandaei, assembly GCF_037890695.1. Taxonomy (NCBI): domain Bacteria; kingdom Pseudomonadati; phylum Pseudomonadota; class Gammaproteobacteria; order Aeromonadales; family Aeromonadaceae; genus Aeromonas; species Aeromonas jandaei. The sequence continues at coordinate 400,928 of NZ_CP149571.1, forward strand.
CGTGAAGCCGGAGTATTCTGCGGCCAGCCATGGGTCGACGAGGTGTTCGTACAACTCGGCGGCGAGGTGAAGGTGGAGTGGAAGGTGCAGGATGGCGAGGTAATATCCCCCAATCAGGAGCTGTTCCGCCTCCATGGCCCAGCCCGCTTGCTGCTGACCGGCGAGCGCAATGCGCTGAACTTCGTCCAGACCCTCTCCGGCGTTGCCACTCTCACCGCTCGTTATGTCGCCGAGCTGGAAGAGACCGACTGCCGGTTGCTCGACACCCGCAAGACTATCCCGGGCCTGCGCACGGCCCAGAAGTACGCCGTCACCTGTGGCGGCGGCAAGAACCACCGCATCGGCCTCTACGACGCCTACCTGATCAAGGAAAACCATATCCTTGCCTGCGGCGGCATCGCCGAAGCGATTAATGAGGCTCGTCATCTCAATCCGGGCAAACCGGTAGAGGTAGAGGTCGAATCGCTGGCCGAGCTGGAACAGGCGCTGGCGGCCAACGCCGATATCGTGATGCTGGACAACTTCGATGTTGCCATGATGCGTGAGGCAGTCGCCATCAATCAGGGACGGGCCAAGCTGGAAGTATCAGGTAATGTTACCCTCGATACCCTGGCCGAATTTGCCGCCACCGGCGTCGATTTTATCTCGGTCGGGGCCCTGACCAAGCATGTGCGGGCGCTCGATCTCTCGATGCGTTTTATCTGAGAGGAAGATTCACTCCACCCCGTCGTAAACGGGAAGATAGATAACAGGTCATGGACTTGCAAAAGGCGCCTCAGGCGCCTTTTCTTTATGGCAGGAACCCTCTGCATAAGGAGTGTGATGGCGGGCCCTTTACAACTAGCAAAAAGAGTCGATAGAAGCTGCTTGCTATATGATTTTCATCATGTTTTTAGCAAATGACAGAAAAGTGGTTAACAAAGGCTGCGATCTCTGTTGCCACCCTTGATAGCTCGGATAAGATACTGACGTGTGGATGATTTTCCATCGGCACTTCCCAGGAACCAAGGACAAAAGGATATTTGAAATGAAGAAACAATCAGGCTTTACCCTTATTGAATTGATGATCGTTGTGGCGATCGTCGCCATTCTGGCAGCAGTAGCTCTACCTGCGTATCAAAGCTACACACAGAGAGCAAAATTTACTGAAGTTATATCAGCTGTAGGCCCCGGAAAAACAGCCGTTGAAGTTTGTGTGCAAGGATACACTGGTGCGGCTGCTAATATTGGCGCTGACTGTGCAGCGGCCGGCACTGCCGCCGTATCTGCTGGCGCCACGACAAATTTGAGTGATGTAACAGTTACTAACGCAGCTGGTGTTATTACTATTTCTGGTATCGCCACCGCAGCACTTGGCAATTCAACATATGACTTGGTTACCTCTGGCGCAGTTACACCAGGGGCACAGGTACTTTGGAACATTTCAGGTTCATGCAGAACCGATGGCAAATGTTAACGGATGACCTCTAGCCCCAACAGCGGCCTGGCATTAAGCCTGGCCGCCTCTTCACTGATAAGTGAGGAGGACTCCCAGCGCTATCTGAGCCAGGCCAAGGCCCAGCGTAAACCCTTTGTAACCTTCCTGATCGAGAACGAGATCCTTGAGAGCAAGGCTCTCGCCGATTTTTGCGAACTGGAGTATGGGGTACCTCTGCTGGATCTTGCAGCCTTCGATTTGGCCGAGATCCCGCAGAAGTACCTCAATCAGAAGCTGATTGAAAAGCACCATGTGCTTCCCATATACACCCAAGGGCATACCCTCTATATCGCCATGTCTGACCCGACCAATGTGTCGGCACTGGAAGACTTCGGCTTCAGCTTCGGTCTCCATACCGAAGCGCTGCTGGTCGAGGAGAACAAACTCACTGCGGCAATAGGAAAATTGCTGGAAAGTGAGAACGATGCTCTCGGAATGGAGGATATCGATGAATCTGAAATCTCCGACCTCGAAGTATCCGATGAAAGCAGCAGGTTGGATGAGAGCGTCAATACCGCTGATGATGACGCCCCCATCGTCAAATACATCAACAAAATCATGATGGATGCCATCAAGCGTGGTGCCTCCGACCTGCACTTTGAGCCCTACGAACAAAAATACCGCATTCGCTTTCGCATCGACGGCATCCTGCATGAAGTGGCCACGCCGCCGGTCAATCTGGCCAACCGTTTTTCTGCCCGTCTCAAAGTCATGGCGCGGCTCGATATCGCAGAGCGCCGGCTGCCGCAGGATGGCCGTATCAAGCTCAAGCTGTCGCGCAACAAGTCGATGGATATGCGGGTCAACACCCTGCCCACAATGTGGGGCGAGAAAATTGTTATTCGTCTGCTCGATTCATCAGCTGCCCGTCTCAATATCGAGCAACTCGGCTTTGACGACCGGCAAAAGGCGCAATATCTACGGGCACTCTCTAAACCTCAAGGCATGATCTTGGTCACCGGCCCGACCGGTTCGGGTAAAACAGTCTCGCTCTATACCGGTCTCAATATTCTCAACACTACCGAGGTGAACATCTCCACCGCCGAAGATCCGGTGGAGATCAACTTGCCCGGTGTCAACCAGGTGCAGGTCAACCCCAAGGCTGGGCTGACCTTTGCCAGCGCCCTGCGCTCCTTCTTGCGGCAAGACCCGGATGTGGTGATGGTGGGGGAGATCCGCGATCTGGAGACGGCAGAAATAGCCATCAAGGCCGCCCAGACCGGTCACCTGGTACTATCCACCCTGCACACCAACTCAGCCGCCGAAACCCTAACCCGGATGATGAACATGGGAGTGCCAGCCTTTAATATCGCCTCCTCGGTGACCCTGATCATGGCCCAGCGGCTGGCACGCAAACTGTGTGACCACTGCAAGGCTCCCGAAGTAGTGCCGGAAGCAGAGTTACTGGAGCTGGGTTTTACTCAGCAGCAACTGGCGGCGGGGCTGCGGCTGTTCAAACCGGTCGGCTGCAAGGAGTGCTCTGGTGGATACAAGGGTCGGGTCGGTATCTACGAGATCATGCTGATGTCGGAAAACATCGCAAAGCTGATCATGCAGGGGGCCAACTCGCTACAAATAGCGGCCATAGCCCAGAAAGAGGGGATGCGTACCTTACGTATGTCAGGATTGGAAAAGGCTCGCCTTGGCGTCACCAGTCTGGCGGAGGTCAACCGGGTGACAACGAATTGATTGCTCATCCCGATAGCAAGCATCAGAGTGCATAAACACGGGTAAAAGATATTGACCGGGTAGCTGTCAGCCACTTAGGCAAGACATCAAATCCGACGGTTCAGGGGTTATCCTCTTCCCTCCAGTCCATTTGCAGGATGCATCGATGGCAACGCTGACCAAGAAAACCAATGCCCCGAAAAAAGTCTTCGCCTTTCGCTGGCAAGGGGTAAACCGCAAAGGACAAAAAGTCTCTGGCGAGCTTCAAGCAGAGAACATAGCCACAGTGAAGGCAGAGCTGCGCAAGCAGGGCGTCAATGTCACCAAGGTTGCCAAGAAGAGTCAGGGGCTCTTCTCCAAGGGCGGCGCCAAGATCAAACCGATGGATATTGCCATCGTATCGCGCCAGATCACTACCATGCTCTCCGCCGGCGTTCCTCTGGTACAAAGCCTGCAAATCATCGCCCGCAGCCACGAAAAAGCATCCATGCGCGAACTTATGGGAGAAATTGCCGCTGATGTCGAAACCGGCACCCCCATGTCGGAAGCGCTGCGCCGTCATCCTCTCTACTTTGACGATCTCTATTGCGATCTAGTGGAAGCTGGCGAGCAGTCCGGCGCGCTGGAAACCATCTATGACCGCATCGCTACCTACCGCGAGAAATCAGAAGCACTCAAGTCGAAGATCAAGAAGGCGATGTTCTACCCAACCATGGTTATCCTGGTTGCGATTGTCGTTACCTCCATCCTGTTGCTGTTCGTCATCCCGCAATTCGAAGATATCTTCAAAAGCTTCGGTGCCGAGCTGCCTGCATTTACGCAGTTTGTTATCGGCATCTCCCGCTTTATGCAGAACTGGTGGTACGTTTTCTTCGGCGGAATCGCGCTGGCCATCTTTCTCTATGTCCGTGCCTGGCGAGCCTCCCAGAAGGTAAAAGACAATACCGACAAGTTTGTGCTCACGATTCCGGTAGTCGGGATGATCCTGCACAAAGCAGCCATGGCCCGCTTTGCCCGCACCCTATCCACCACCTTCTCGGCGGGGATTCCACTGGTCGATGCCTTGGTTTCAGCTGCTGGCGCCTCAGGTAACTATGTCTATCGCACCGCCGTGATGGCCATTCGCAACGAGGTGGTAGCCGGCATGCAGATCAACGTGGCGATGAGCACCGTCGATCTTTTCCCCGACATGGTGATCCAGATGGTGATGATCGGCGAGGAGTCCGGCGCCATAGATGATATGCTCTCCAAGGTCGCCACCATCTTTGAACAGGAGGTCGACGATCTGGTCGATGGCCTCACCAGCCTGCTGGAACCTCTTATCATGGTGGTACTGGGGGTGCTGGTTGGCGGTATGGTGGTTGCCATGTATCTGCCCATCTTTAAACTGGGGTCAGTTATCCACTGACCTTCAACCAATCCGAGACACCATGTTGTTGATCACTGATGTTTTCCATAGCCTCCCCTGGCTCTACTTCTCGTTGGTTTTTCTCTTCTCCCTGATGATCGGCAGCTTTCTCAACGTGGTGATCCATCGCTTGCCCATTATGTTGGAACGAGAATGGCAGGCTGAATATAGAGGCTACTTCACCCCCGATGAAGAGCAATTAACCGAACCGCGCTACAACCTGATGGTACCGCGCTCGGCCTGCCCCCATTGCGGCCATGCCATCACCGCACTGGAAAACATCCCGCTGTTAAGCTGGCTCTGGCTCAAAGGGCGCTGTGGTGAGTGCCAAGCCCCTATTTCGGCCCGCTATCCGCTGGTTGAACTGCTGACAGCGCTGCTCTCGGTGGCCGTAGCCATGGTGATCTCACCGGGTTGGGGTGCCCTTGTCGCCCTGCTGCTGACCTGGGTATTGGTGGCACTCACTTTCATCGATCTGGACAAGATGCTGCTGCCAGACCAGCTGACCCTGCCGCTGCTGTGGGGCGGTTTGCTGTTCAACCTGATCGGTGGTTTTGCACCGCTTGCTGATGCTGTGATCGGCGCCATGGCAGGATATCTGGTGCTCTGGAGCCTCTACTGGGCTTTCAAACTGCTGACCGGCAAGGAAGGGATGGGGTATGGCGACTTCAAGTTGCTGGCGGCACTGGGAGCCTGGCTCGGCTGGCAGGCACTGCCGATCATACTGCTGCTCTCATCTTTGGTTGGTGCCATCATCGGCATCTCGCTCATAGCCCTGCGCAAACACCATCAGGGTAACCCCATCCCCTTTGGCCCCTACCTCGCCATCGCGGGCTGGATTGCGCTGCTATGGGGCGATACCATCACCCGCTGGTATCTCACCACCATCCTCTGAAACAGGCGCACTGACTCATGTATGTAGTTGCAATAACCGGCGGCATCGGCAGCGGCAAGACGACAATTGCCAACCAGTTTACCGAGCTGGGCATCGACGTCGTGGATGCCGATGTGATTGCCCGCGAGGTCGTTGAGTCCGGCACCCCGGCTCTCGCAGCCATCGCCGACCACTTTGGCCCTGATGTCATTACCCCCGACGGTCAGCTGGATCGCCGCCGCCTGCGCGAACAGGTCTTCAGTGACCCATCGGCCAAAGCATGGCTCAATGCCCTGCTCCACCCGCTCATTCGCAGCGAGATGCAGCGCCAGTGCGCCGCAGCCAGCTCCCCCTACTGCCTGCTGGTCGTGCCGCTACTGGTGGAAAACAAGCTCACCGGCCTGGCCAACAGGGTACTGGTGGTCGATGTAGACGAGGCGACCCAAATCGAGCGCACCTGCCGCCGGGATGGCGTTACCCCCGAACAGGCCAAGGCCATCATCGCGGCACAGGCCAGCCGGTCGGAGCGCCTGGCAGCGGCAGATGATGTCGTCGAGAACGGCAATGGCAGCGAAATGGCGATAAAAGCGCGGATTTTAACGCTGCACGAAACATATCTGGCATTTGCCTCTCAACAAGCCGGTTAACAGTGAGTACACTAGGCCGGATTTATGGCTGGCCAGGATTAGGCATGATTTACGATTTCCCCCTCAATGAAAAAAGCCGGACCTATCTTCGTCTGGAATCCCTGTTTTCCCAGATCCGCGACAATCTGGAGAACAACCAGCCCTGGGCTCATATCGCCTTCTTCAAAGGGTTGTTCGATCTGCAGGAGCTGCTGGAGCGTGGTGACCTGCGTGCCGACCTGATCAAGGATCTCGAGCGTCTCGGCCAGCGCCTGAGCCACTGGGCCAGCCTGCCCGACGTCGATCTGGAGCAGATCAAGCAGATGCAGCACGAGAGCAGCCAGCTATCCCGTAGCCTGCTCAACTCCCCGCGTCCCGGCGCTCGCCTGAAAGAGGATCGCCTGCTCGGCTCCATCCGTCAGCGCTTCTCCATCCCGGGTGGTCTGTGCGCCTTCGACGTACCGCAGTTGCACCACTGGCTCGGTACGCCAGCCATTACCCGCCATCAGCAAATGCAGCTGTGGCTGAGCGACATTACCCTGCTGATGAATGCCATCACCCTGTTGCTGCGCCTGTGGCGCGAATCAGGCAGTTTCAGCGAGCAGGTAGCGACCAATGGTTTCTTCCAGGATACAGCCGAGAGCGCCGAGCTTATCCGCATCAAGCTGCCGGGCAACCTCTGCTGCTACCCCACCCTGAGCGGCCACAAGAACCGCTTTGCGCTGCGCTTCCTGCCAACCGGCGAACAGCCGATTGGCGATGTGCCATTCCAGCTCGCCTGCTGTTAAGGAGTGCTCATGGTCACCAAGGTAAAGTGCCCGACCTGCCAGAGCGAAGTGGAATGGGGCCCGCAGAGCCCGTTTCGCCCTTTCTGCAGCAAGCGCTGCCAGCTGATCGATCTCGGCGAGTGGGCCGATGAGGAGAAGCGGATCCCCGGGGAGATCAACCCTGACCTGCTGCCAGAGCCGGAAGAGGGTGATCAGTGGCTATAAGCCAGAGGTCGCTCGATTCTGCAAAGTAAAAAGGGCCATACGGCCCTTTTTTCATAGCCAGATAACGGCAGGTTACGCTTGGCGCGCCTGTAGGCGCGCCACTATCGGACCGTTGGCATCGGGGAAGTGGTAGTTGTGCAGTTCGGCGACCGGCACCCATAAACACTCCTGACCCTCTTTACCAAAGGGTTCACCGCTGAAACGGGTCACCTTCCAGATATCAAGCAGTACCTGCTTCTCCGGGTAGTCGTGATGCAGCTCCATGAAGGGAGCACAATCCTGCACCCGGATCCCGATCTCTTCCCACAGCTCCCGATCCAGCGCGGTCAGCAGATCCTCACCGGACTCGACCTTGCCACCGGGAAACTCCCAGCGATCGCCCTGATGGCGATCGGCAGAGCGCTTGGCAATGAAGATATCCCCCTGCTCGTTCTCGATGACACCAACGGCCACCCAGATCCGTTTTTTCTGTTCCATCAATTACCTCTGTTCGCTTGTTGCCACCAATAACAAGGCGGGCACTGGGCCCGCCTTTTATGGCATCGGGTCGATCAGGTCAACTGACCGTGGCAATGCTTGTACTTCTTGCCAGAGCCGCACGGGCAGGGATCGTTGCGGCCGATCTTCTGCTCGTCACGCACGAAGGTGGTGTGACCCTCGGCTGCACTTTCCTCTTCGTCCGCCAACTGGTTCTCGGCGGCAGCGTGGGTGTAGGTGCGGGGGGCTGACTCGGCCTGCTGGCGCTGCTGCTCTTCCATAGCCTCCACATCGCGCTCCTGCACCTGAACCCGGCTCAGGATGCTGACCACGTCGCGCTTGAGGGTTTCCAGCATCTGGGTGAACAGATCGAAAGATTCGCGCTTGTACTCCTGCTTGGGGTTCTTCTGGGCGTAGCCGCGCAGATGGATGCCCTGACGCAGGTGATCCATGGCCGCCAGATGCTCTTTCCAGAGGCCATCCAGAGTCTGCAGCATCACCGCTTTCTCGAAGTTGCGCAGCACCTCTTTACCGACCAGCTCCTCCTTGTGGGCATAGAGCTTGGTGGCTTCGTCCAGAATGCGCTCGCGCAGCTTCTCTTCGTACAGCTTGTCATCTTCCGCCAGCCACTGTTGCAGCGGCAGGTCGAGGGCGAAGTCGGCCTTCAGGCGTGCTTCCAGACCCGGCACATCCCACATCTCCTCCAGAGACTGGGGCGGAATGTACTCATCGATGATGGCACCATAAACATCATCACGGATAACGTGAATGGTCTCGGAGATGTCGTTGGTATCCAGCAACTCGTTGCGCTGCTCGTAAACCACCTTGCGCTGGTCGTTGGCAACGTCATCAAACTCGAGCAGGCTCTTGCGGATGTCGAAGTTGCGACCTTCCACCTTGCGCTGGGCGTTTTCAATCGCCTTGGTCACCCACGGGTGCTCGATGGCCTCGCCCTCTTCCATGCCCAGCTTCTTCATCATGCCGGTCACGCGATCGGAGGCGAAGATCCGCATCAGGGTATCTTCCATGGAGAGATAGAAACGGGAGGAACCCGGGTCACCCTGACGACCGGAACGGCCGCGCAGCTGGTTGTCGATACGACGGGATTCGTGACGTTCGGTACCGATAATGTGCAGACCGCCGGCAGCCAGCACCGCATCGTGACGCACCTGCCAGGCCGCTTTCAGCTCGGCAATCTGTGCCTCGGTCGGATTCTCCAGCTTGGCGATCTCCGCCTGCCAGTTGCCCCCGAGCACTATGTCGGTACCACGACCGGCCATGTTGGTGGCGATGGTGACCGCGCCAGTCTGGCCAGCCTGGGCAACGATCTCCGCTTCCATGGCGTGGAACTTGGCGTTCAGCACCTGGTGCGGGATCTTCTCCTTGTTGAGAATGCCGGAGAGCAACTCGGAGTTTTCGATGGAAACGGTGCCTACCAGTACTGGCTGGCCACGCTCCACGCACTCGCGGATGTCCTTGACGATGGCGGCATACTTCTCGTTGGCGGTCAGGTAGACTAGATCGCCCATGTCTTTGCGCACCATCGGCTTGTTGGTCGGGATAACCACGGTATCCAGGCCATAAATCTGCTGGAATTCAAAGGCTTCGGTATCCGCAGTACCGGTCATGCCCGCCAGTTTGTTGTAGAGACGGAAGTAGTTCTGGAAGGTGATGGAAGCGAGAGTCTGGTTCTCGTTCTGGATCTTGACCCCTTCCTTCGCCTCGACCGCCTGATGCAGACCATCGGACCAGCGACGGCCCGGCATGGTACGGCCGGTATGCTCGTCGACAATGACGATCTCGTCCTTCTGCACGATATAGTCGACGTTGCGCTCAAACAGGGTATGGGCGCGCAGACCGGCATTGACGTGGTGCAGCAGGCTGATGTTGGTGGCGGAGAACAGGGAGTCGTTCTCGTCGAGCAGTCCCTCTTTCTTGAGCAGCTCTTCCACAAAGATCTGGCCATTTTCGGTCAGCAAGGCCTGACGGTTCTTCTCGTCTACCGTGTAGTGACCGTCGCCGGTGTACTCCTCGGTATCTTCCTTGTCCTGCTTGACCAGCAGCGGGATCAGCTTGTTGACGCGAATATAGAGCTCGGAGCTGTCTTCCGCCGGGCCGGAGATGATGAGCGGGGTACGGGCTTCGTCGATAAGCACCGAGTCCACCTCATCCACCAGCGCGTAGTTGAGCGGACGCTGGACGCGCTGCTCGGGCGAAAACGCCATGTTGTCGCGCAGGTAGTCGAAACCGAATTCGTTGTTGGTACCGTAGGTGATATCGGCCGCATAGGCGTCACGCTTCTGGGATGCATCCATGCCCGGCACGTTGCACGCCACGGTCATGCCGAGGAAGGAGAACAGCGGGCGGTTTGCCTCGGCGTCACGCTTGGCCAGATAGTCGTTCACGGTCACGACGTGGACGCCGCGGCCGCTCAGGGCATTCAGGTAAGCCGGCAGGGTCGCGGTCAGGGTCTTACCCTCACCGGTCTTCATTTCAGCGATGCGGTTGGAGTTCAACACCATGCCGCCGATCAGCTGCACGTCGAAGTGACGCATGCCAAATACCCGCTTGGAGGCTTCGCGCACAGTGGCGAACGCTTCCGGCAGCAGCTGCTCCAGGGTCTCGCCCTGCTCCAGACGCTGGCGGTACTCGGCCGTCTTGGCCTGCAGCTCGGCATCCGAGAGGGCCTCGAACTGCGGCTCCATGGCATTGATCTGTTTTACAATTTTGCGCAAAGCCTTGAGCGTTCTGTCGTTCCGGCTGCCGATAATCTTGGTAAGCAGTGTGCTAATCATGGGTACCAACTATTTCTGGTTATATAAAGCGTTCCGTCACTGGAACCTGAAGAAAAAACCTAACCCCGGCTGGCACTGAGAAAGCGTGCGGGGTTTACCTGACGACCATCTTTCAACACTTCGTAATGCAAATGGACCCCGGTCGCGCGACCGGTGCGTCCCATCAAGGCAATCTTCTGCCCCTGATCAACCAGGGTGCCCACCTCGACCAGCAACTTGGAGTTGTGGGCATAGCGGGTGACCAGACCATTGCCGTGATTAATCTCCACCATGTTGCCAAATTCCGGATGACGGCCGGCCCAGCTGACAATGCCGGGCCCGGTGGCCAGAATGGGGGTCCCGGGTTTGCCACGGTAATCCACCCCTTTGTGCATCTTGGCACGCCCGTTGAACGGATCGACCCGTCCGCCAAAGCCGGACGAGACCCAGACTCGCTCCTGCTTGACTGGCGTGCCGGAAATAAAACCGGCATCGGTGATATGGTGATTCATGATGAAAGATTCAAGTACCGACAGCTGCTCTTCGCGACTGCTGAGCTGTTGGCTGAGATGTTTCATGGAGGCTTGCAGCTCGTTGAGGCTCACTTCCAGATCTTCATCGTAAGAGGGGCCGCCCATCGGGGGCAGCTCTTTGAAATTGAACTCTTCGGGATCGAGATCGGCCTGCTCGGTCAACCGTTCGCCAAGGGCATTCAGGCGGCCAAGCTGGCCCTGCATGGTGCCCACCTGGGCTGCCAGCATCGCCAGCTGCTCGCGGGCTTCATCGCCGCTCTGGTCTACGGAACGCTGTTCTGCCATGGCCAGCGCCACTTCCAGCGCATCCATCTTCTGCTGCCAGCTCTGCCAGAGCCAGCCGCCCCCAAGGGCCAACAGGGAGAAAACAATACCGCCGACCCATGCCAGACGTTGTTTTGGTAAGTGCAACCTGCGTCGCTGCTTGCCGTGGAGGATCAGGGTAATGCTCATAGAAATCAGTCTGCTCGGTCAGGTGCGGCCATGGGCCTGCACGGGAAATAAAACCGGGAGATAGTCGGTATTAAAGGATGGAGTAAACAAATGACGGAACGTCGGTGCGGAGAGGGAACCGACGTTCCGTTGCACAGCTATCAGGCCAGAACCAGACCGTTGTCGTAGTAAGCGATAGGCGCTTTGTCGCCCTCACCCTCGAAGGTCACCAGTTCCCAAGCCTCCTGCTCGGCCAGCAGGGCACGCAGCAGTTTATTGTTCAGGGCATGCCCTGTCTTGTAAGCGCGGAACTCACCGATAATGCTGCGGTTGCACATATAGAGGTCACCGATTGCGTCCAGCATCTTGTGCTTGACGAACTCGTCCTCGTAACGCAGACCATCTTCGTTCAGTACCCGGTAGTCATCCAGTACCACGGCGTTTTCCAGGCTTCCGCCCAGCGCCAGGTTCTGGGAACGCAGGTACTCGATATCACGCATGAACCCGAAAGTACGGGCGCGGCTGATCTCTTTCACGAAGGAGGCACCGGAGAAATCCAGTACACAACGCTGGTTGCGCCCTTCAAAGACCGGATGCTGGAAATCGATCTCGAGATCCATCTTGAAGCCGTTGCGATAAGGGTGGAATTCCGCCCACTTGTCGCCATCTTCAACCCGGATGCTCTTCTTGATCCGCACAAACTGCTTGGCAGCATTTTGCTCACGGATCCCGACTTCCTGCAGCAGGTAGATAAAGGGATGCGCACTGCCGTCCATTACCGGGATCTCGGGCGCGTCAACCTCGACGTAGAGGTTGTCGATCCCCATCCCGGCCAACGCGGCGGAGAGGTGCTCAATGGTAGAGACACGCACGCCGGCTTCGTTGACCAGAGCGGTACAGAGCACGGTATCACGCACCTGATCGGCATTGGCTGGCAGCTCCACCACAGGATTCAGGTCGGTACGCAAGTAAACGATCCCTGTATTCACAGGGGCCGGACGGAATGTCATGGTGACTTTCCGGCCCGAATGCAGGCCGACGCCAGTCGCCTGAACACTCGTTTTCAAGGTTCTTTGTCTAATCATGGGTGTACCCTAAACAGCTTAAAATCCGGACCAGATGGTCGTTGGCAGGCCATCTTAGCACATTCCTTAAGCAACAGACAAACACGCCTCATAAGAGACTTAGTCTGCCTGCTTGCGCAGGAACGCCGGAATATCCAGATAATCCGGTTCACGACGGGCTTGCGGCTCGGCGTTAACCACCTTGGCCGGGGCTTCGTCCATCACGCGGCCCTGCATCATGTCGCTGACCAGCGGCTGACGTACCGGGCGCTCTTGCACCTGGCTGCTCTTGACCAGAGTGATGTCCGGCTTGCGCTCGGCACCGATACCGGTGGCAACCACGGTCACACGCAGTTCGTCGTGCATTTCCGGATCGATTACGGTACCCACTACTACAGTGGCGTTCTCGGAAGCGAAGGCCTTGACCGCGTTACCCACGGTTTCGAACTCTTCGATGGTCATGTCCATGCCGGCAGTGATGTTGACCAAGATGCCGCGGGCACCGGCCAGATCCACGTCTTCCAGCAGCGGGCTGGAGATAGCCTTCTCGGCAGCTTCTTCGGCACGGTCATCACCGGAGGCGGAACCGGTACCCATCATGGCGGTACCCATTTCGCGCATAACGGTACGCACGTCAGCGAAGTCGACGTTGATCAGGCCCGGACGGGTGATCAGCTCGGCAATACCCTGTACCGCGCCAAGCAGTACATCGTTGGCAGCCTTGAAGGCGTCCAGCAGGGAGATACCACGACCCAGCACCTTCAACAACTTGTCGTTGGGGATGGTGATCAGGGAGTCGACGTTCTTGGAGAGCTCTTCGATACCGTGCGCAGCGAAGCCCATCCGCTTCTTCCCTTCGAAGGAGAACGGCTTGGTCACCACAGCAACGGTCAGGATGCCCATTTCGCGAGCCACTTCGGCCACGATCGGCGCAGCACCGGTACCGGTACCACCGCCCATACCGGCAGCGATGAACACCATGTCGGAGCCGGTCAGCAGCTCACGCAGCGCTTCGCGATCTTCCATGGCCGCATCACGACCCACTTCCGGGTTGGCGCCAGCACCCAGACCTTTGGTGATGCCACCGCCGATCTGCAGAGTGGTGTTGGCACTGGAGTTACGCAGTGCCTGGGCGTCGGTGTTGACGGTAATGAACTCGACACCTTCGATGTTTTGACGAACCATGTGTTCGACAGCGTTGCCGCCGCCGCCACCTACACCGATCACTTTAATGACGGCTTCGTCAGTGTGGCTATCCATAAATTCAAACATGTTGTCTCTCCGCTTTATTTGCCTGACTCAGCAAAATTCTTAAAACTCGCCACGCAGCCAGTTGCTGACCCGTTTGACCAGACCACCGACGCTTGCCTTGGCGGCATATTCTTTGTTGCTACCTGTTGCCTGATGTGTACGGCCGTACTGCAGCAACCCGACCGCAGTCGAGTACACCGGCGCCTGCACATAATCACTCAAGCCACGAATATTCATGGGCTCCCCTACCCGGACCTGGCTCTGGAAGATCTGCTCTGCGCACTCCACAATGCCTTCGATCTGGGCAGCGCCGCCGGTCAAGACCACACCGGCTGCCAGCTGATGCTTGACCCCCTGCGCTTTCAATTCGCTTTGTACCCGCACCAGCTCATCATTCACCATGGAGAGCAACTCGGTGTAGCGGGGCTCGATTACTTCAGCCAGTGTCTGCCGCTGCAGGCTACGCGCCGGACGACCGCCGACACTGGGCACTTCAATATTGTCTTCCTTGCTGACCAGACGACCGAGGGCGCAGCCGTAGCGCACCTTGATCGCTTCTGCGTCGAGCGGCGGCGTGCCGAAGGCGTAGGCGATGTCGCTGGTCACAGTGCTGCCAGCGTACGGGATCACCTTGGTGTGGCGCAGGGCGCCGCCGGTAAACAGCGACATATCCATGGTGCCACCACCGATGTCCACCACGCAGACACCCAGCTCTTTCTCGTCTTCGGTCAGCACCGCGTAGCTGGAGGCCAGCGCGGAGAAGATCAGCTGATCGACTCGCAGACCCACTTTCTCGACACACTTCTCGATGTTGCGAGCCATGTCGTTATGGCAGGTGATGAGATGCACCTTGGCCGCCATCCGTACACCGGAAAGACCGACCGGATTCTTGATCCCTTCCTGATAGTCGATGGCAAACTCTTGCGGCAGCACGTGCAACACCCGCAGTTCATCCGAGAGGCGAACCGACTTGGCGGTGTGGATCACGTTGTCCACATCTTCCTGAGTCACCTCTTCGTCGGAGATGGGTACCATGCCAGTCTCGTTGCGGCAGTCGATATGCTTGCCGGACAAGCCGAGGTAGACCGAGCTGATCTGGCAATCCGCCATCATCTCGGCCTCTTCCACCGCACGGCGCAGTGACTTGACCACGGAGTCGAGGTCGTTGACCCCGCCCTTCTCCATCCCGCGGGAAGCGTGACTGCCCATACCGATGACGTTCAGTTCACCGTCCGGCAATACTTCACCGACCAGAACCGCCACTTTGGTTGTGCCGATATCCAGTCCGACAATCAAATTCCTATCTGCGGTGTTGGTCATGCACTTTCTCTTCGCTCTTCTTCCAGCCAACTGCCACTCCGGTATCGTATCGAAGATCCACGTACGCAACCTGCGCACGGGGTTCGATAGCCGGGAAGGCATCGATAAACCGCTGCAACCGGAGCGCTATGTCGTTGCGCCCCAGAAACAGCTTGATATTGCCATCCAGGGTCAGTTCCCAGGCATGGCGGGGGGTCAGATTCACCCCCAGCAACTTGTATCCCTTGGCAGCCAGTTGCACTTCATACTGCCGACTCTCTTTCAACACCATGGCGGCCTGGTCATCCGGCCCCGACAACTGCAACAGCGGTGTCTTGACCCGATCCGGTGCACTGAACACCTTGCCCTTGGTGTTGACGAAGCGGTTGCCGTTCCAGCGTGCCGCCACGTCTTGTTCTGTCAGGTAGACCTTGATCTTGTTCGGCCACTTCTTGCGTACCGATACCGAGGCTACCCATGGCAAGGCATTAAGCCGTGCCTGCAATTCGTTAACATCCAACTCGAAGAAGTTGCGTGACTCTGCGCCATCCAGCACGGCCAGTCGCAGCTCTTCGGTTTCCAGATACTGGTGTTGCCCCTGCAGCAACAGCTCGCTCATGGGCAACCGGTTGGCATCCGTCAGCCAACCTTTAACATCCAGCGCAGTCCGGTAGCAGCCCCATATCACCAGCAGGAAAAACATCACGCCTGCGATGAAGCCGCCCTTGGTGCGCCCCTGTGCCCTTGCCTCCACCCGCTCGATCCCCGTGTAACGCGCTAAACCGGCCTTTTGACAGACCGGTTCGCCATTATATAGGCCCCGGCTTGGCGGTCAAAATACTCATTGGGCCCTCAGGCACCAGATTTCATGCTATCTATGCTCAATTTCATCTCGCCGAGACGACGGGCCAGTGCTCCGACGTTCCCCGCCCCCTGAGTCAGCACCAGATCCCCTTCGCCAACCAGGTCGGCCAGCACGGCCGGCACGTCATCTGGCGTGGCCACAAAGATGGGTTCCAGATTGCCGCGCGAACGGATGGAGCGGCACAGCGCACGACCATCTGCCCCCGGGATCGGATCCTCGCCGGCAGCATAAACCTCCAGCATTACCAGTACATCTACCTTGGAGAGCACGTCAGCGAAGTCTTCGTAAAGGTCGCGAGTACGGGTGTAGCGATGCGGCTGGAACACCATGACCAGACGCTTCTCCGGCCAGCCTGCACGAGCAGCATTGATGGTCACCTTCACTTCGCTCGGATGGTGGCCATAATCGTCCACCAGCATCGCCTTGCCGCGACCGGTTTCGAACTCGCCATACTGCTGGAAGCGGCGGCCTACCCCTTCAAACTTGGCCAGCGCACGGATGATGGCATCGTCGCTGACTCCGTCTTCCGTCGCGACAGCAATCGCCGCGGCAGCGTTCAAGGCGTTGTGGATCCCCGGCAAGTTGAGGGTTACCTGCAGCTCACCCGCATCTTTGCGGCGCACCCGGAAGCAGCTGTGGTTGGTGGTCTGGACAAAATCCAGCACCTGCACATCCGCATCGTCAGAGAGACCGTAGGTCAAGGTCGGGCGCGCAATCTCTGGCAACATGCCACGAATCACCGGATCATCGATGCAGACCACAGCCAGACCGTAGAAAGGCAGGTTGTGCAGAAACTCGATAAAGGTGGCCTTCAGCTTGGAGAAATCACCGCCGTAGGTATCCATGTGATCCGCTTCGATGTTGGTCACGATAGAGACCATCGGCTGCAGATGCAGGAAGGAGGCATCGCTCTCGTCCGCCTCGGCGATCAGATAACGGCTGCTGCCCAGACGGGCATTGGTGCCAGCGCTGTTGAGCAGGCCACCGATAACGAAAGTCGGATCGCGGTCGGCTTCGGCATAGATGCTCGCCACCAGACTGGTGGTGGTGGTCTTGCCGTGAGTACCGGCGATGGCGATACCATGACGGAAACGCATCAGCTCGGCCAGCATCTCGGCACGGCGCACTACCGGGATCCGCAGTTCGCGGGCAGCCAGCAGCTCCGGGTTGTCCTGCTTGATGGCAGTGGAGACCACGACCACGCTGGCACCGTTGACGTGCTCGGCGCTGTGGCCGGTAAAGATATGGGCGCCCAGAGCCTCAAGCCGCTCGGTCACCGCATTGCGAGCCTGATCAGAACCCGTTACCTGATACCCTTCGTTGGCAAGCACTTCGGCGATCCCGCCCATACCGGCACCACCGATGCCGATAAAATGGATGCGACGCACGCGGCGCATTTCGGGGATCACAGTACGCAGTTTTGCCAGTTCAACCTTGGTCATAATCATCTCTTTAGTCTGCCGCAAGCCATGTACCGTCAAAGCCCGGCTGTACGGCGGCATCAATACATACAGGTACAAGGCTGCACGGTGTCACCACTGCAACCTTGCTCATTAATCTTTACCACTCTGCCCACTGGCGAGCCGCTTGCACTCATCGGCAACCCGCTCGGCCGCATCGGTAATAGCGACACGACGGGCGGCTTTGGCCATGTTAAACAGCGTCTCCCTGCGCCCGGCGAGCCAGGAGAGACGCGCCGCCAGCGAGGCGGTGGTCAACTCGGACTGGGGCAGGAACTCAGCCGCACCGCCATCGACCAGAGTCAGGGCGTTGCGGGTCTGGTGATCATCCACTGCATGGGGCAGCGGCACAAAGATGGCAGCCACACCGGCAGCAGCCACTTCGGAGACGGTCAGGGCTCCCGCCCGGCAGACCACCAGGTCGGCCCAGGCATAGGCACCCGCCATATCCTTGATAAATTCGCTTACCTCGGCATTGATACCGTGTTGGGCATAGGCTGCGCTGACGGTGTCGCCATTGCCCTTGCCGCACTGGTGACGCACCTCGATAGGCACACCAGCCGCAGCAACCGCTGCGGGCACCTGCTCGTTGAGCACGCGAGCCCCCAGACTTCCGCCCACGATCAGCAGATGCAACGGCTCACTGCTGCTTCGCAGTTGCGGATCCGGCAGTGCGACCACTTCGGGGCGAACCGGGTTACCCACAACGGCGGTGCGGCGGCTCGGTGCAAACGCCCCCGGAAATGCCATGAGCACCCGCTTGGCGATACGCGCCAGCAGCTTGTTGGTCAGACCGGCTGCTGCATTCTGCTCGTGCAGCAGCAACGGGATGCCGGAGAACCATGCCGCGACACCACCCGGGCCGGAGGCAAAGCCACCCATGCCGAGCACTACATCCGGGCGAATGGTTTTGAGCACCTGACGCGCCTGCAGCACGGATTTCACGATGCGATAAGGCGCCGCCAGCAGCCGCTTGATGCCGTTGCCACGCACCCCCTGAATATCGATAAAGGAGATGGGATAGCCATGGGCTGGTACCAGCTCGGCTTCCATCCGGTCGGCGGTGCCCAGCCAGTGGACAGTCCAGCCCTGCTCCTTCAATCGATCGGCTACGGCCAGACCCGGGAAGACATGTCCCCCGGTACCACCTGCCATCACCAACAGCGTCTTGCTCACTAAACCTCCCGCACCCGCGCCTGGGCTGTCGCCTGACGCAACTCAAAATCGATTCGAATCAACATGCTCACTGCCACCGTCATGATGATGAGACTGGAGCCACCGTAACTCACGAGCGGCAAGGTCAACCCTTTGGTCGGCATCATGCCGCTGGCCGCGCCAACGTTAACGAAGGTCTGGAAACTGAACCAGATCCCGATACCGATGGCCAGATAACCGTCATAGAGGCGATCGGCAGCAAGAGCCTTGTGGCCCAGCTTCAACGCCTTGACCGCTAGGGCGAAGATCAAGAACAGGGCACCCAGCACACCGGCATAGCCGAGCTCTTCACCGAGGATCGCAAAGACGAAGTCGGTATGCGCTTCCGGCAGGTACTCCATCTTCTGGATGGAGTTGCCCAGCCCTTCGCCGAACCAGCTGCCGCGGCCAAACGCCATCAGCGACTGGGTCAACTGGTAGCCGCTGCCAAACGGATCAGCCCAGGGATCCATAAAGGAGGTAACCCGCCGCATCCGGTAAGGCTCGACGATGATCAGCATCACCACGGCACCGACCCCGGCACCGATCAGGGTCAGAAACTGGCCGAGTCGGGCCCCCGCCAGAAAAAGCATGCCAAACGAGGTCACGAACATCACCACGGTGGAACCCAAGTCAGGCTGCAGCAGCAACAGGACGGCCAGCACCCCGAATACCGCTAGCGGCTTGAGGAAGCCAATCCAGGCTTCACGCACCTCGTTCTGGCGCCGCACCAGATAACCGGCCAGATAGACAAAGAGCGCCAGCTTGCCGAATTCGGCAGGCTGCAGGTTGAACGGGCCAAGCGGTAACCAGCGCACCGCACCGTTGACGTTGCGCCCCACCAGTAGCACCAGCACCAGCATCAGAATGGCCAGCAGCAGCATGGGGCCATTGTGTTCCTGCCAGCGTGCCATCGGCACCTGCAACACGAACCAGGAGATGCCGAGCGCCATCACCAGAAACATGGCGTGACGTTTCACGAACATGAAGGGATCGTCACCCAGAGAGATCCCCTCGGGGATCGAGGCGGATGCCACGATCACCACCCCAAGCGCCATCAGCGCAAGCGCCAGCACGACCAGCTGCCGATCATAGAGACCGGCGGGACGCGCCGGTAACAACCAGCGCTGGAAAAGACCTGCAGCTGCGCGAAGGGCGTTCATAGCGCCATCACCATCTCGGTGAAGCGATCGCCGCGCACCTCGAACGACTTGAACTGATCCAGGCTGGCACAGGCGGGCGCCAGCAGCACCCAGTCACCGGGCCTGGCATCGGCAGCCGCCTTGGCAACGGCGGCAGCAAGGTCGGCCACCCGTTCAGTCTGCTCACCCAGTGCCAGCAGCACCTCGGCATCTTGGCCGAAGCAGTACATGTGATCGATCTGGTTGCCCAGCAGCGCCTGAATGGGACCAAAATCCTGCCCCTTTCCCTGACCACCTGCCAGCAGCAACAGACGCCCCCTGACCGACTCGCGTACACCGGCCACGGCAGCCAGAGTCGCCCCCACGTTGGTCGCCTTGGAGTCGTTGATCCAGCGCACCCCGTTCACCTCGCGCACGAAGCGGGCACGGTGCGGCAGCCCCTCAAAACGGCGCAACACGGTGAGTTGCGCCGCGCGGGGAATGCCAACTGCATCGCACAGCGCCATGGCGGCAAGGGCGTTGGCCTGATTGTGGGCGCCGACGATCTTCATCTCATCCACCGCGATCAGGGGCTCGCCGTGCAGGGTCAGCCAGTAACGACCATCCAGCAGGCAGCGGCCGTAACCATTGCAGTCGAGACCAAAGCTCTGCCACACCTGACCCACATCAGGCAGGGTCTGGGCATCGTCACGGTTGACCAGAATGTGTTTGGAGTTCTGATGGATCTCCATCTTGGCGGCGCGGTAATCGGCCATGCCCTGATAGCGATCCATATGATCTTCGGAGAGGTTTAGCACCACGGAGGCGGCAGCGCGCAGGCTGTAGGTGGTCTCGAGCTGGAAGCTGGAGAGCTCCAGCACGCAGAGATCCATCGGCTGCTTGAGCAGATCGAGCGCCGGTGTACCGATATTGCCGCCCACACCCACATTGAGTCCGGCTTCGGCAATCATCTCGCCCACCAGCGTGGTCACGGTGCTCTTGCCGTTGGAGCCGGTGATGGCGATGACCGGTGTCTGGGTCTCGCGCACAAACAGCTCGATATCCCCGATTATCTGCACACCCCGTTCGGCTGCGGCTTTCAATTCGGGGGTCGCCAAGGCAATGCCCGGGCTCGCTACGATCATATGTGCCTGCTTGAGCCGCTCTTCATCCAGCCCGTGAATGAGCTCCACTTCTGGCGGCAGCTGATCCTTGCCGGGCGGGTTGGCACGGGTATCCATCACCAGCGGCGTGACGCCACGGCCGAGGAAGTAGTCGACGCAGGAGAGTCCGGTTTTACCCAATCCGATGATGATGACCATGGCCTTACCTCACCTTCAGGGTGGCAAGCCCCAGCAGCACCAGCACGAGGGTGATGATCCAGAAGCGCACGATAACGCGCGGCTCCGGCCAGCCCTTCTTCTCGTAGTGGTGATGGATCGGCGCCATGCGGAAGATCCGCACGCCGCGCAGCTTGTATGACCCCACCTGCAGGATCACCGAGACGGTCTCCATCACGAAGACCCCGCCCATGATCACCAGCAGAAACTCCTGACGAACCAGCACGGCGATGGTACCGAGCGCGCCGCCCAGCGCCAGCGAACCGACGTCGCCCATGAAGACCTGCGCCGGATAGGTGTTGAACCAGAGGAAGCCCAGACCCGCACCGACGATGGCGGTACAGACGATCACCAGTTCGGAGGTATAGGGAACATAGGGAATATGCAGGTAACTGGCGAAGTTGACGTTGCCGGTTGCCCAGGCGATAAACGCAAAGCCGCCCGCCACCATCACGGTCGGCATGATGGCCAAACCATCCAGACCATCGGTCAGGTTGACCGCATTGGAGGTACCGACGATGACAAAGTAGGTCAGCAGGATGAACATCAGGCCAAGTTGCGGCATCACATCCTTGAGGAAGGGCACCACCAGCTGGGTCTGACCATCGTGGGTAGCGGTGGCATAGAGGAATACAGCCACTCCCAGCGCAACGGCGGATTGCCAGAAGTACTTCCAGCGAGCGATCAGACCGTCAGTGTTCTTGCGCACCACCTTGAGGTAGTCGTCGGCAAAGCCGATGGCACCGTAGGCGCCCAGCACAAACAGCACCAGCCAGACATAGGGGTTGTCGAGGCGGCACCAGAGCAACACGGAAGTGAAGATGGCGGCAATGATCAT
This sequence comes from Aeromonas jandaei, assembly GCF_037890695.1. NCBI lineage: Bacteria > Pseudomonadati > Pseudomonadota > Gammaproteobacteria > Aeromonadales > Aeromonadaceae > Aeromonas > Aeromonas jandaei. The sequence continues at coordinate 422,621 of NZ_CP149571.1, forward strand.
CAGGCCACCCATGGTCGGGGTACCCCGCTTGCTGAGGTGAGACTCGGGACCATCGTTGCGAATCACCTGACCGAACTTCAGGATCTGCAGGCGACGAATGAGGCGCGGCCCCATCCAGAGCGCGACACCCAGACCGGTAATGATCGACAGGATGGCGCGAAACGTCAGGTAGGAGAAGACGTTGAAGAAGGTTAAGTGCGGGGTGAGCAGTTCAGCCAGCCAGACTAGCATGCGGCTGACTCCTGATGGTCGACGACCATCTTGACGATATCTTCCATGCGGGAGCCACGGGCACCTTTGACCAGAATCGAAATTTCCTGATGTGTATTAATCATTTGCGCAAGCACTTCAAACAACGACGCCTTGTTATCGAAATGTCGGCCAGCCGCGGCATCTGCGGTATGGCGACTCTCTTCTCCCACTGTCAGCACGGCATCCAGACCGCACTCGCGGGCATGATGGCCAACCCGGGCATGTTGCTCGGCAGACTCCTCACCCAGTTCCCGCATGTCACCGAACACCAGCACCTTGAAGCCGCTCATGGCGGTCAGGGCATCGATGCCCGCCAGCACGGACTCCACGCTGGCGTTGTAGGTATCGTCCACCAGAGTCAGACCGCCCCAGTGCTGAACACAGAAGCGTCCCTTGACCGGAGCCATCTGCTCCAGACCGGCTTTGACCGAGGCCAGAGAAGCACCGAGTGCCAGGGTACCGGCAGCAGCAGCCAGCGCATTGGCCACGTTATGGCGGCCGGGGATCGCCAGAGTCAGGCTCACCTCGCCTTGCGGGGTCACCATAACGAACTCGGCACAACCCTGAGCGTTGAGAACCACATCGCGAGCATGGAACGGCTGGCTCTGATCCTCGATGGAGAAGGCGCAGCGAATGCCACGCTCGCGCCACTTCGGCCAGAATTCGTTGTCGGCGTTGACGATGGCGGTGCCGCCGGCGCTCAAGCCCTCAAAAATTTCGCTCTTGGCGTGGTAGATCCCCTCAAGAGAGCCGAAGCCCTCAAGATGGGCAGCTGCAACGTTGTTGATGATGGCGGCATCCGGTTTGGCCAGCGAGGTAGTCCAGGCGATCTCGCCCTTGTGGTTTGCTCCCAGCTCCATCACCGCAAACTTGTGTTGCGGTTCGAGGCGCAGCAGGGTGAGCGGTACGCCCACTTCATTGTTGAAGTTGCCGGCGGTGGCCAGCACCTCTCCTTCATGACGCAGGATGGCGGTCGCCATCTCCTTCACCGTGGTCTTGCCACAGCTGCCGGTGATAGCCAGCACTTTCGGGTTGATGCGCTCACGCACCAGTTTGCCGAGACGGCCCAGCCCCTTGAGGGTATCGGCTACCACCAGTTGGGGAATGGCAAGCGGCAGTTCGCGCTCGACCAGCAGAGCAGAGGCCCCTGCAGCCAGCGCCTGCTCGCAAAAGTCGTGGGCATCGAAGCGCTCGCCGCGCAGTGCAACGAACAGAGCGCCAGCACCCAAAGTACGGGTATCGGTGCTGACTGCAGTAATCTCGCCATCTTCACCAATCAGACGGGCATCGAGCACCTGCGCCAGGTCGGCAAGCCTGAGGGTCATCATTTGAATGACTCCATTAATGTGTGCAAAGCAGCCGCGACGGTTTCCCGGTCGCTATAGTGCCGCTTGTCGGTTCCAATGATTTGATAATCCTCGTGGCCTTTGCCGGCCACCAGAATGATGTCCTGTTTGCTCGCCTGACGGATAGCCAGGTTGATCGCCTTGACCCGATCGTGCTCGACCTGCACCGCAGCAGGATCGCGAAGGCCCGCCACCATGTCGGCCATGATCCGGGCCGGCTCCTCGGTACGGGGATTGTCGTCGGTCAGGATCACGCGATCCGCATACTGTTCAGCCATGGCTGCCATCATGGGGCGCTTGCCGCGATCCCGATCCCCCCCACAACCGACCAGACACCAGAGCTGGCCTTTGCAATGCACGCGCAGTGCTTGCAGCGCCTTGTCCAGCGCGTCCGGAGTATGGGCATAATCGACCACGGCAAGGGGCGCATCACCGCCGCCAAAGCACTCCATGCGACCGGTCACCGGCTGCAATTTCGGGGCAGTTGCCAGCAGCTCGTCGATGTCATAGCCGAGTACCAACATGGCCCCCATCGCCGCCAGCACATTGCTGACGTTGAAGCGCCCGAGCAAGGGGGCGGATAATACACCATTCCCCCAGCTGGAGTTAATCTGCGCGCGAAAACCTTGCTGGTGAAAATCGAGTTGCTGCGCCGTTAACTGACGGCCGGAATGGTTTTCAATCGGGCCATTAACGCTGAACGCCACAGCTAAGGGATATTTTTCGAGCCACTTGGCACCCAATTCGTCATCCCGGTTGATCACCGCATTCGGCTCATCGACCAGCTGCAGCAGTTGCTCCTTGGCGGCACCATAGGCCTCCATGGAGCCGTGGTAGTCGAGGTGATCCCGACTCAGATTGGTGAAGACCGCGGCAGCAAACGGCAAGGCGGCAACCCGATGTTGCACCAGACCGTGGCTGGAGACCTCCATCGCCACCAGATCCGCCCCCTGCTCTTGCAGGGCGGCCAGATTGGCTTGCACCTGAACGGCGCTGCCAGTGGTGTTTTCCGCTTCGATCAGGTTGCCAAACAGACCGTTGCCGATGGTACCCATCACGCCAGCCTTGCCACCCAGCAGAGTGCGCCAGTTGGCGACCAGCAGCGCTGTTGTGCTCTTGCCGTTGGTCCCCGTGATCCCCACCAGCTCCAGTTTTTTGGCTGGCTGATCGTAGAAATAGCCTGCGAGGGCGGAGAGATGAGCAGGCAAATCGCGCATCCCGATGCAGGGAACGGAAACTGCTGGCGCAATAAATTCACCGTCCTCCTCAAACACAACAGCGGTCGCTCCCTGAGCCACCGCCTGTTCGATAAACCGTCTGCCGTCCACCTGATGGCCGCGAATGGCCACGAAGAGAGAGCCGGGGCCGACCCGCCGGCTATCCAGCTGGATATCGGTCAGGGCAAGCGCCGGCGCCGTAATGCCGAAGGGGCGCAGGAATGAATCAAGTGCGCGGTGCAACAGGAGCCTCCGTACTGGCGAGTTTGGTGGGTACCGAAGGGGGTACCGCATCCGGACGAATATTGAAAAGTTGCAGTACCCCGCCCATGGCCTCTGCAAACGGCGGGGTCGCCACGGCGCCACCATAGTAGGCGCTGCCTTTTGGCTCGTTGATTACCACCACCATGACGAAACGGGGATCACTGGCCGGGGCGAAGCCGGCAAACCAGGCCATGTAATCCTTGCCATAGCCACCTGCAACGGCGACCTTGGCGGTACCACTCTTGCCGCCTACCCGGTAGCCCGGGATCTTGGCCTTGGGAATGGCGTTATCGACCACATACTCCAGTGCCTGCAGCATGGCGGAGGCGTTGTTGTGGTCGATCACCTGCTCACCCTTGGGCGGCGTGGTGACCTTGACGATGGAGATGGGCACCCGCTTGCCCTTGTTGGCCAGGGTGGCGTAGGCAGAAGCCAGTTGCAGCGGGGTAACCCGCAGACCATAACCAAACGAAAGAGTCGCCCGCTCGATATCGGACCAGCGGCGACGCTGGGGCAGCATGCCGCTGCTCTCGCCCATCAGGCCGCTACCGGTATCCATGCCGAAGCCAAACATGCTGAGGGTATTGATCATCTCCTGCGCCGGCATCCGCAGTGCGATGCGCGACATACCGATGTTGGAGGAGTAGCGCAGAATGTCGTAGAGGTTGGTCGCCCGGTGGATACTGACATCCTTAATCTGCTTGGCGCCGATAAAGAGCGGCCCGCCCTGAATGAAGTCTTTCCAGCTGGTAACTCCAGCTTGCAAGGCACTGAGCAAAATCAATGGTTTGACAGTGGAGCCCGGCTCGTAGGTATCGGTGACCACCCGGTTGCGCACCCGGAAGCTCTGATACTGACCGCGGTTGTTCGGGTTGTAGGAGGGGGTGTTGACCATGGCGAGCACTTCACCGGTCTTGATATCCAGCATCACCATGGAGCCGGATGTCGCCTTGTTCTCGTCGGTGGCCCGCTTGAGCGCACGATAAGCCAGCGCCTGTACCCGTTGATCGATACTGAGCTGCAGATCGTTGGCGTTCTTGCCCTCCTTGACGATGCCAAGGCGTTCGATGACCCGCCCCTGACGATCCTTGCGCACCCGCATCTCGCCCGGTGTTGCGGTCAGCCACTCGTCATAGCTGCGCTCGATACCTTCGATACCGTGGCCATCGATGTTGGTCACCCCAACCAGATGGGCACTGATCTCGCCAGTCGGATAGAAACGGCGCGACTCGGGACGCAGATAGACACCACCCAGCTTGAGCCCCTTGATATATTCCGAAACGGCAGGGGTCACCTGACGCTGCAGATAGACAAAACGCTTGCTGGGATTGGCGATCCGTTGTTTTAGGGTATTGATGTCGATCTTGAGCACGGCAGAGAGCGCCATCCAGGCTCGCTCGTTGTGAATCGCGCCAGACTCGTGCACCGTCTTGGGGTCTGCCCAGACCGCTTCGACCGGCACGGATACAGCCAGCTGTTCACCGTTGCGATCGGTGATCATGCCGCGCACCGCCTGGGTAGAGGTGGTACGCAGGGAGCGCATGTCCCCCTCCTGGCGCAGGCGGTCAGGGTTGATCACCTGGATCCAGGCCAGTCGCAGGATCAGCCCAACAAATGCGATGCCGATGAATACGACCAGCGTGCGAAAGCGCCACGGATAGATCGAGGGCGCTTTGACGTTCGCTTTGGCAGCTTTGGCTGTAGCCTTGCGTTTCATGGCAGGGTAATTACCTTCTCGGTGGTCACCAGAGGGCGACCCATTTGTAACTTATCCATCGCCAGAGTGGCCACCCGGGAATGTTCTGCCAGGGTGCCCTGCTCCAGCAGGAGGTGACGCCATTCGATATTGAGGCGATCCTCTTCGGCCATCAGGTCGTTCTGTTTGGCAGTCAGGCCGCGCGTCATGTTGGTCACCAGGATCACGGCAAATGCAGTCACCAGTACGGCGACCGACAACAGGATCTGCAGCTTGTGCCGCCAGAGATCCGCAACGATCTCCTTGGCAAGGTGGACACGCACTTCGCTCATTGCTTACTCCGCCAGACGCTCGGCGACCCGCAGCACAGAGCTGCGCGACCGGGTATTTTCCGACACTTCATGATCAGAAGGCTTGAGAGCCTTGCCGACCGACTTCAATTTGCGACCGCCAGCCAGCTGGGCCTCGGTCAACGGAATGCCGTAGGGTACTTCCGGTCCTTTCTCGTGCTTGCGAATAAAATGCTTCACCAAGCGGTCCTCCAGCGAATGGAAGCTGATCACCGACAGACGACCGTGCGGAGCCAGCACCTCCAGCGCACCGTTGAGCGCGGTTTCGATCTCGTCCAGCTCACTGTTGATGTAGATGCGGATAGCCTGGAAGCTGCGGGTCGCGGCGTGCTTGCCCTTCTCCTTGCTCGGATTGACCCGGGCAATCATCTCGGCCAGCTGGCGGGTGCGCACGTAAGGCTCGGTAACCCGGTCGTGCACGATGGCGCGGGCAATCTTCTTGGCAAAACGCTCCTCACCGAAGGTCTTCAATACCCAGGCGATATCGTCTACATCAGCCTTGGCCAGCCACTCGGCGGCGCTCTGACCGGAAGTGGGGTCCATCCGCATATCGAGCGGACCGTCTTTCATAAAGCTGAAGCCACGTTCGGCATCATCCAGCTGGGGAGATGAAACCCCCAGATCGAGCAGAAAACCGTCCACCTTGCCCAGCAAACCGCGCTTGCTGAGATAGCTGGTGATACCGGAGAAGGGGCCATGCACAATCTCGAAACGCGGATCCTGGATCTTGGCAGCCTCGGCGATCGCCTGCGGATCGCGATCGATGGCGATCAAACGGCCGTTAGGGCCAAGGTGTTGCAGGATCAGACGAGAATGACCACCACGGCCAAAAGTACCGTCGACATAGATACCGTCCGGCTTGATGGCCAGACCTTCGACGGCTTCGTGCAGCAGCACTGTGATGTGTTCAGCGGCTTGGGTCATTTATAAAGAGAAATCCTGTAGTCGTGGTGAGCTTGCCCAATCGTCCCCGGGCAGACCCAAGATGTCGTCATTGACCTGTTGCTGCCAGCGGGCTTCATCCCACAGCTCAAATTTGTTGAGCTGGCCCACCAGCATGATCTTCTTGTCCAGCCCCGCATGGTTGCGCAGTGGCTGGCTGAGCAGCAGACGGCCATTGCCATCCAGCTCGCATTCGGTCGCATGCCCGAGCAACAGCCGCTGCAAGCGGCGTTCGGCGGGATTCATGCTGGAAAGGGTCTTGAGCTTGCGCTCGACCTCTTCCCACTCGTTCAGGGGGTAAAGCAGCAGACAGGGGTGGGCAATATCGATGGTGCAGACCAGCTGGCCGTCGCTTTCATCGCGCAGCCAGTCACGAAACTTGGTCGGAATCGCCAGTCGCCCTTTGCTGTCCAGGCTGATGGCGTGAGCGCCACGCAACAAATTTCTGTCCCTGAAGGTGAGTAAACGGGCGAGCCGCCCCTTTTAAAACCACTTTGATCCACTTTTCCCCACCTTGAAGTTTAAGGACGTGGAGGGGGCTTTTCAAGCAAGGAGATCGGCCAGAGGGAACATATTGACGCAGCATTTGCGGGTTACGGATTGAGTGGGTTGATTTTCCACGAGTTATTTGTGGCGACAGAAAATACGATTAATAAAAAAGCTGTGGGTGAGCGGTTACTATCTGGGAGAGATGATGAAACGGAACAGCACAACGGCGCAGAGCAAAATACTGACGCAGATCACCGGATAGATGATATAGCCATCTTTGGAACGGCGGGCACGCAAAGAGACCAGATGACAAAGCAGCAGGTTGTAAATTATCAGCAGCGTAGTCAGCAGGATATTGACGGCAAAGGTCAGCTCGTGGGCAAACGCGATGTAAAGCCCCATGAGAATAAAATTGGCGAGGATCAGATATAGCAAAAACTTCTGGATTGCTTTACCTGCATTTGGGCTCTTTTTTACTCGTGTTATCATGCTTGCCACGTCCTGGATTACACATGATCAGACGACCCTAAATTCAGAAAACTGTTGAGATACATGATGTTTTTATTATTGTGCGATCCTTGTTCAACAAATTCACAATGACCAGGTTCATTTTCTTTTTACTAAGCGCGATGTTAATAACATCCACATCTTGTCACGCTTATAACAATTATCAATGGCAAACCGGCTTCCCTCCTCCGATACGTGGAGAGGGGGTCGAGCTGGTTAGTCAACAGCAAGCCTTTCTGCTTGCCCAGCGCCCCTATCTGCAACAACGTCTTGCCGAAACCCAACCCATCATCCGCTGGATCTCGGAACAGGTGCAGGAACGCAAACTTCCGCCCCTGCTGGCTTTTGTCCCTTTGCTGGAAAGCAGCTACCGCCTTGATGTTGTCTCTGCCGCTGGCGCAGCAGGCCCCTGGCAACTCATGCCCGATACGGCCAGGCGTTTTGCCGTGCCTATCAATAGTTCATTCGATGGCCGTTATTCACTGCCATTGGCAACCGACGCAGCTCTGACTTACCTTGGCTGGCTCTCTCGTTTCTTTGGCGGGGACTGGTTGCTGGCGCTGGCTGCTTATAACGCTGGAGAAGGGCGAGTGCTGAATGCGGTATTGAAAGCTGGCACCCGAAATATCTGGGCTCTGGATCTGCCGGCGGAAACGCGGGTTTACGTTGCTCGCTTTATTGCCCTTGCCAGAGTACTCGACATGGCAAGTATCCACCACTTCCAGTTGCCGCCATGGAAAAGTGGCAACGACCTGAAGGTTTTTCGCAATCCGGAAGGCTGTTCGCTGCCTGCCTGGGCTCAGGCCAAAGGTGTATCCATGAATGAGGCCAGCCGATGGAATCCGGCATGGCAGCTCCCGGTACCGGCAGGAATAACCAATTGCCCGGTTGTTTACAGCAAAGCAAAAGCCCCGGTCACGACACCACAGCGGGGCAGCGGCAAGCTCATCTTCAAAGCCGTTTCGCTGGAGAGCCTGCATGACCCGCTGCTGCTGAAGACAGCCAGAGGGCTTGATATGAGCCGTGGTGAGCTCAGGCTGGAACGTCAGCCTGATCCTCTTGGGATGACTCTGAAGCGGCCGTTGATTGCGGTACCCTGAAGCTGTGCCGCCAATGGCTCAATACCGGCGCAAGGTCAATTTGCTCCGGATGTGACCAGCGCGCCCCATAAAAACAGAGGTGCTGGCCAATGGGGCGGCGATGGGTGATGCGGCATGTCAGTGTAATGCGTGGCAACAGAGAAAGGGTTACTGTCTCGGGCAAAATGAATCTGGCAGGAGCAAGAAAGCCCACCCCACCCGGCCCGATATCCTTGATGACGGCCCGGCCAATGCTCTTGTCAAACAGCAAACCGGATATCAACAGGCGAGCTGCAATACCACAACTCTGCGATTCGAAGGGTGTAGCGCCATCATGGAGATACCAGCGAGGCACCTTTCTTCTCGGGTCATTGTGTGCGGTATGGAACAGAAACTCTGTTTCAGGGGCGTCCATTAACTGTCTTTTCCTTGGCTTGAGTGGCTGCTGCTTTGGTCTCGGCACTGAACAGCTGCTCCAGATTCTGTTCCGCTCTGGTCGTCATAATCAGCAACTCGATACGACGGTTCCGGCTACCCTGTGGATTTTCGCTATCTTCCAGCATGGTGTCAGACATGGCCACCACCTGGGCAATGCGCTCTGGCGGCATGCCCCCCGCCAGCAACACTCGTCTCGCCATCATGGCGCGATCCGATGAAAGCTCCCAGTTGCTGTAGTTTTCACCCGCGAAAGGGGTGCTGTCGGTATGACCCGAGATCATGACCCGGTTTTCCACCCGCTGAAAAATCGGGGCAAGCGCCATCAGCATATGACGAAAGAAGGGGCTAATACGGGCACTGCCGCGGCTATACATTTCGCGATCGGCGTCATCACGGATCAGAATACGCAAACCTTGCGGCACAATCTGAATCTCCAGATTGTTCTTCGCCTGCATTTGCTCAGCAAGATTACCGATAAACCCGGCAAGCTGCTTCATCTGGTGCTCACCTTCCAGCTTGCCGACCAGTAGCTGCTCGTATCCCCCCCCGGGCCCATCAGAAAAGATGCTCTGATTGCGATCCATATGTCTGGGGGTCAGCTGTCCCTTCTGATCAAACTTGGGATTGAGCTCATCGATGACCGAAGGATTGCCGCCCAGATCGACCGGATAGGGGCTATTGCGAATATCAAACGGGTTGGCCTCATTATCCATGATGCTGTAATCGCGCAAGCGGCTGGCTACCATCTCCCGCTCCTCCTGGTTGGAGACTGCCAGGATCCAGAGCACCATGAAAAACGCCATCATGGCCAGAGTAAAGTCGGCAAATGCCACTTTCCATGCCCCTCCACTTTTGGGGGAGCTGTTACGCCTCTGCTGGCGCTTGACGATGATCTGTTCGTGGTTGCGCATTACATCGCCCTGTTGGTCACCCAGTCTTCCAGTTCCAGGAAGCTGGGTTTGACATCAGGTTCGAGAATTTTCCGGCCGGAATCGACCGCCAGCAGAGGCGTCTTGCCACGTAGCTGGGCAATCAGAATGGATTTGATGCACATCAGCAGACCGACCCGGCGTTTGACCATCTCTTCCATAGCGTTACTGATGGGTTCGAGCAGACAGTAGCAGAGGAAAATACCGATAAAGGTACCCACCAGTGCCGCCGCCACATGCACACCGATATTGCTCAGAGGACCATCGAGTTGCTGCATGGTGATAATGATCCCCATAACAGCCGCCAAAATACCGAAGCCGGGGCAGGCCTCGCCGGTTTTGTGAAGTGCATGGGCAGGCTTGAGCATATCCTCCTCAATCGCCATGATCTCCTGCTCCAGGATGGTATCGAGCTCATGAGGAGTGATCTTGCCCATCCCCAGCAGACGAAGGTTGTCGATGATAAAACCGAGCAACTGGGGATCTTCCGAAATTTGCGGGTACATCAGGAACACCGAGCTTTGCTGGGGGTTTTCAATGTGCTCGTCCAGCGCTTTCATCCCCTTGTTGCGCGTCTCCTCCAGCAACTGGTGCATCAGCGTAAGCAACTCGCGGTAGACCTCACGCTCTTCCTTGTTGGGCTTGAAGCACATCTTCAACTGCGCCCACATCTCGTGCATCACCTCTTTCGAGTTGCCAAGAAACATGGAACCGGCAGCAGCACCCACAATAATGATCAGCTCGGCTGGCTGCCATAAAGCCGCAAGGTTGCCACCTGCCATCATGAAGCCGCCCAGCACGCATATTAATATGACGCCGATGCCAATCTGTTTTTGCATGAATGCTCCCGAATTCTACAACCACCCCCACGAATCATGGGGCACTACTATATGGAGTCGACCAATCGCTGCTTGAGCTGAAGTACACATTGCTTGTGCAATTGGCAAACCCGCGACTCGGTCAGCCCCAGCACTAGCGCAATCTCTTTCATATTCAGCTCCTGCTGATAGTAGAGAGAGAGCAGCAGCTGTTCCCGCTTGTCGAGGAGAGTCAGCGCCTTGCTGATGGTCATGGCCATATCGACATCATCTGATTCGGTTGCTGGCGCCCTTCCGCCATTTTCCAGCCACTCTTCAAGGCTCTGCAAAGCCTCAGCCTGACTGGCATATGCCAGCTGGCGTACCTCTTCGATGGTGCAGTTCAACGCAGCGGCAAGCTCTTGCTCGGTTGGCGCCCGGCCCAACCGGTTATGCAGGTCTCGCTGGACTTGATTGTGGCTATGTACCTGCTGGCGCAGTTGACGAGGCCGCCAGTCGAGTCGACGCAATTCATCGAGCATGGCGCCCCGGATCCGCTTGAAGGCATAGCTTTCAAACTGGACATCCGGTTCGCTACCGTAACGACGCCAGGCCTCCAGCAACCCCATCATGCCGACCTGCTCCATATCCTCCTGATCAAAGCAGGCGGAAACCTGGCTGCGCAGGTGGCTGGCGGCTCGCTTAACGAGCGGCAGATAGCGGGTCAGAATGGCCTGCTCGCCGGTACGTGGCGGAGAAGAAGTGAACTCGTGAGGGGCATCCCAGTCGACATCGATCATATCTGTCTTATTGCACCAGAACCTTGGTGATTAGCACTTCGTCGAGGTAGGTCTTGTAACCGTAACCTTGCAAGGTGGTGACCAGTTTGGCGAGCAGGGAACCCTGCAAAGAGGTGATATTCTGCAGCTCTTTTTTCACATCATCGTGGGTACGGTGACTGAAATACTGCACCATGGCGTTCCGGATGAGTGGTGTCAGCTCGTTCAGCGTGTTCAGATGCGCCTTGTTGTGAGTCACCAGAGCCAGCTCAAGTACCAGATAGTGAGACTCAACCCCGCCATCCAGACTGATGACGAAGCGCTCCATCGGCTTGAACAACGGAGTGGCACTCAACTCTGGCTTGGGCTCTTCAAGACCGAGCCAGACGGCAATGGTATCGCGCTTGAGATAGGCGCCATAGGCAAGTACAAGCAACAGGCAAAGAGCCATGACAACCAACATCAACCACTTCATGATACGGCGCATCATTTTGATTTCACTCTCGATTTAGCCGGTTTAGGTCACACCAGGGTGTTGAGCCATGCACGCTCATCCTGCCCGGCAGTTTCAAATTCATCTTGCCATTGGCGACGGCCCGCCAGGATTTTTTCCTGCTGCCACTTTCCTTGCGCATCGCCTTGTCCACCGCCCTGCCCGACGTTGACTTCAACTCCACCGGCATGGTGAGGAGCCAAACTCATGCGCAACCGCTCCATCGACTGGATCAGCGCGTCCCGAACGGCCGGGTTGGTCACATTGAGTTGAACATTGAGCCGATCACCCTCGACCCGAACGGTCAGTTCGAGTCGACCCAGCTCGGGAGGATCCAGGCGAATATGAGCCTGTTTGATCTGCTGGTTCACCTGCAGCTCGACCTTGTCCTTGAGCACATCGACCAGTTGCTGCCCCCACTGCACCTGGGGCTCGGCCAGTTTGACCGGAGCCCACTGATATTCGGCAACTTTCGGTGCAGGCACTGATATCTGATTGCTCACAATACCTTTGAGGTCAGGAACACCGGACTCCCGCTCCCCTGCACGCTCAACCCCCAGCAGGCTCTGCATGCCGGCGATCGTCTTCTCGCGTATGGCTGCGTCATCACTGCGCGCCGAGGGACGAGCCAGCATTAAACTAGAAAAATCAGTAGCTGCGCGATCGACTCGCTCCTTGTTGCCAGAGACAGGCGTCTCCATGACAGGCTGACTCTTGTCCGTTTCCGGCTGCTTGTACGCAGATAGCGCCCGCAGGGCGGCAGAGACAGAGGGTGTGCTGCCCTGCACATCGTCGCCGGACTCTACATTGCCAGCAGTGGCAGCAGCCACGTTGGAAGAGACGATTGCGGCTCTCGTACCTGCCTCATGCAAAAGAAATGGGGGAAGCATATTACTGAATGCGTCCAGCCGAGCCGTTGCATTGTCAGCAACCTCATCCGGTTCATCCTGTTCTACCTCTTCCTTTATTTCTTTAGTCGCAGGAGCAAGAGATCCCCCTTCCATCAACAGGTCAAGGGGCGGAAATAATCCCCCCTGATCCTCCGGCTGACGAGCAAGACGGGTAAAACCGCTCTGTTCCGGCATCGCCGATGCATCGGGACCGGAAAACTGAATCATGCCCACTCCTGCACCTCTCCGTATGCTTGCAAACCTTCTCTCTTCCGGGACAGCTCATGCCATTCGCGCTCACGCAAGGTCATCTCTTGCCGGCACAGCTGTTGTGCCTCCTGATGCCAGCTGCGAACCTGCGCTCGCGCAGCAGACAATGAGGCCCACAGCTCAGGCTCTTTGGCCATGATCTCGGCAAATCTGGCCAACTTGCTATCGGATAAACGAACGGCATCCCACTGACCGGCATGAGCCTGCTGCAAAATCAGGCGGCCCAGGCCAAGCAGTTGACGCTGGCGTTTATCCAGCTCGGCTGGAAGGTGGGTTGACCCAATCAGTGGCATGCTATTGCTCCCAAAGAAAACAGCTCAGCCAACTAGCAAGGAGCAGGCCATATATGGAACTCGGGTATTTCGGAGCGCACAGGCGGTTTTCGCCCGCATGAGAGGAAGAGGGACTTCCGCCTTAGCGCGGATGACGAGCCATCGCTTCCCAGCCCTCTTTCAGCTCCAGCAGGATGCGGCGCACTTCGGCAAAACCGGCAATATCGTTGGAGACGCTGATCTCGAACAGACGCTGACCGCAGTAGTCATAGAGACGATGCAGATTGCTGGCGAGCTCACCGCCCTTCTCCATGTCGAGTGCGCTGTCGAGCCCCCCCAGGATCTGCAGACACTTGCTGATTGCCTGTCCTTTGCGTTCAAACTGGCGGGCTTGAATATGCCCCTCTGCTCTGGCCATTTCGTCGAGCAGGCCATCCATCAGCATCAACACCAGCTGATGTGGATCCGCACTCGCAGCCTTGGCCTGAGTTGCCGCAAACTGGTAGGCATCATAGCCATCTTGATGTTCAAACATGTAAAACTCGCTTGCTCCGGATGAGGCAGCCAAATAGCAAGACCCGTTACAGGTTGCCCATGGTCTGCATCATCTGATTCATGGTGGTAAATTGGTTGAGGTAGCGCTTATACGCGGAATTCATACGGCGATCCAGCGCTTCCATTCGCTCATTCACCCGCTTTTCACTGGCTTCCAAGCCACTCTTGCGACCTTTGAGTGCGCCATCACGTTTGGTGTAGGGATCCAGAGAATCGCTCATTCGCTTGAGTAGACCATCATCCCCCATCAATGCCTTGCCCAGCAGTTCGGGATCCTTCTCCAGCGCCTTGTTGAAGTCAGTCTCGTTGAAGGAGAGCTTGCCAGTTTTGTCAGTCTTTATGCCCAGACTGCTCAGACTAAGACCGTTGGGCAGATCACGCACACTGTTGGCAAGCATGCTCTTGAGGCTGCGGACACCACTATCGGAAGAGAGTGCCCCGGGAGCCTTGGGGTCACTTGACGTCATCTTGGCAAGCTCATCGACCAGCTCGTTATAGCTGTCTACAAACTTCTTGAGAGAGCCTGTAACTGCCTCTTTATCCTGTTCGACAGTCACCTGCAGAGGCGCATCACCACTTTTCTGGGCTTTGGTGAGCTGGAGGGTCAGGCCGTCGACCACATTTTCAATCTTGTTGCTGGCAGAGGTGATGGTTAACGGGTTGTTCCCGCCCATCTGCAACTTGGCATCCTGGGCTTTGGTGATCTCGCTCTGCTTGGCAACCGCAGTTCCTAGAGAAGAGCCTGCATCACCACTGTACTTCACCGTGATGGCATTCACTTCACCGCTCTCCTTGCTGGTCAACACCATATTGACCTTGCCATCGGTCCGAACCAGTGTGGCTTTAACACCGGGGTTATCCTTGGCATTGTTGATATGAGAAACCAGATCCTTCACGGTTGCACCCGCAGGCAAACTCGCCAGATCGATATCCACACTCTTGCCTTTGACCGTCAGAGAGAAGACGCCATCTGCGGGCAGGGGCGCCGTCTCGCTATCCAGGCTGAGACCAACCTGATGAGACTGGGCCAGCTGTTCCACAAAGAAGTTGTATTGCCCCGAGCTGGCCTTGCCATTGCTCGTCACCGTCATGAGCCCTTCTTGGGACATGGTAGCCTTCTGGGCTTGCAGATTGGATGCCTTGTTCAGATCCTTGAGCATGGTCTGAAAACTCGACAGCTTGGTCGTGAGCGTGCTGATTGCACTCTGCTGCCCCTTGATACTGTCCATCTGCTTTTTCAGCAGCTTGTCCATATTCTGGCGCTCGATAGCTACCAGTTGCATTGCCATGCTGGCCGGATCTATTTGCATCATTACACCCTTATTCTTTGGCATGCCTGTTGGAAAATACCTTTTAGTCCTTTCCAACCGACACGTGTCTGCTAAACAAAAAGCCGCCCCATAGGAGCGGCCATATCAACTGTTAACGCAGCAGGGAAGTTACCATGCCGGTCATCTGGTTGGAGTTGGACAGCACGGACATGCCGGCCTGCATCAACATCTGATTCTTGGTCATGTTGGTGCTCTCCTGGGCGAAGTCGGCATCCATGATGCGACCGTTCGCCATGTCGGTGTTCTCTTTCATGTTGGAAAGGTTGTTGACAGTGTGGTCCAGACGGTTGATGTTGGCACCGAAGGTGGAGCGGGCTTCACCGATCTTCTCCAGCATGCTGTCCATAGCAGTGATCTGGGCAGTCGCATTAGTGGCACTCAAGGTGACGCCAGCGGCACTGGTGATAGCAGTGTTGACAGCTTTCACTTGGGTGGAAGCATTCAGATCCAGCTTCTCGGTGGCACTGGCACCGATCTGGAAGGACACTGCACCGTTTTCGAATTTACCGCCGGCCTTCAGAAGATCTGTGCCACCGAAAGTGGTGTTGTCTCTGATGTTAATCAGCTCTTTCCCCAATTCCTTGAACTCGGAATTCATGGCCGCGATATCTTTATCGCTGTTGGTACCGTTGGCTGCTTGGGTAGCCAGATCCTTCATGCGCTGGGTGATGTTGGTCATCTCGTCCATGGCACCTTCAGCGGTCTGGATCATGGATACGGCATCCTGAGCGTTGCGCATGCCCACTTTTTGACCGTTGGACTGAGCCTGCAGACGGGTGGCGATTTGCAGACCGGCAGCATCATCAGCTGCAGAGTTGATACGCAGACCAGTACCCAGACGCTGCATGGCGGTACCCAGCATCTTGTTGGTGGAGTTCAGCTGGTTCTGGGTGGTCATGGAAGCAAAGTTGGTATGAATGGACAAGCCCATGGTTATTTCCTCGATTTAGGCGCTGCACTGCAGCTTGTTAGGTAGACAAAATAGAAGGACGACCATGGGTTGGAAAAAATTGAACAAAATAGAGGGATTTTTCTTTTTATGCCGAAGAAGGGCATGCTCCGCGACAAAATATCGGGGATGACAAAGTGCCAGCCCCGTAGGAATAACCACAGTGACAATCAACGCAAGGCGCGATCAATATCATCCAGCAGAACTGGAAGTTCAAACTCCAGATAGTCAGACAACCCAACCCAATCGTGACGTACCTGACATTGCAACAACTGCCTTGACAGAAGCAGCAACGAGGATTGCAACTCGACTGGTAGATTCGTCATCAGCGGCGTCAGCAATTGAAGCATCCGCCCGCATTCGAAGCAGGCCTCTTCATCATTTCCCTCACGCAACAAGGCAGCCAATGCATCAGCACCTACCTTGAAACTGGCCACATCGATCATCCGGCAAACTCCTCCTGATAACTGGTACCCAGAATACGAGCCCCGTCTCGGCTGCTATTCATGAAATTCACCTCAGGGTGGCGTTGAATATAAACTTCCAAGCCATTTAGATAGATGCAGAAGCTGAGTAATGTTTTGACTGGCTGACCATGTCCATTAGGTACTGTTCGGCGACCATAGCGAGCATCACTACCCAGTTCGCCATCCTGCCATCCCGTGTGACTTCTACCTTCAGGAAAGGAGAAGTCTGCCCCAAACAGCGTGATGTTGTGAGCCCCCATCCTGACTGCCAGATCGGTGGCGGGGTGAATTACGCTTCCCCCGGTAAAAAGTGATGCTCGCCGCAATTTTTTCTGTAGGCCAGCATAGGTGTCCAACATCTCATAAGCGCCATAACGTGGACCTTGCCATTGTGACAACACCTTGTTGTCCACCATGGGGATATAGACAAGAGCAATATGGGAAGAGTGCTGGGGATCCAGGATACCAAGGTGAATATGCCGATCTATGGTCACCACAATATCGGGTTTGATTCCTTGGGACATCAGAGGGCGTAGCGCCGTGTCGACACAGATGAAAAGAGGACGCTCAGGTCGTTCATAAACCGCTTTCAATGCACTCAGATGATGAGCCAGTGTCGGCCCCGTGGCCACGACATAAGCATCCCGTCCCTTGGCTGTACCGAATAATTGCGCCACATCGGCATCTTTACGCAATAGATCCAAATTGCCAGCCAGACGCTCTGATACCCAGCTCTGCCCGAATTGTTCATTGATAGCCTCAAGCCGACTCTGGATAAGGACTCTATCCCTGATCTTGGCCGCAGATTCATCCGCTAATTCCAATTCCGAACCGAGGAAAAGAAAAGGCGACATGACCAGCTCATTTTCTTCTGCAAGCAACAGGTTCACTCTGGGGTCAGAAAGCCAGTCCAGTTGTTCAGTCAGGTGCAAGACCAGCGCAAAGATAGCGGAATTCATGATCTTGATATTCAGTCGCCGTAGCCGCTTGCGCTTCAGCAATACACGCGGGACATCGCCAAGGCCGGTTCCATACAAGGTCAGCTCCGGCTCCTTGGCCGAAGACATAGCAGCAATCCGTTCAGCCTCCCGTATCCGGTCATGGCGGCTGGTCAGTTGAATGCCATTGATAGCCAGAGTAGAACTGAGGCCTTCAACCAGTTCGGCAGGAACGCTGTTGACGTCCTGCTCTTGCAGGCAGGCCAAGACTGCAGGCCAGCGGCGGGCGATAAGCTCTGCGTGCTGGGGAAAATAGTCGATCATGATGTGTTATGTCACTTGCAGAAGGGGATGAGAGAAAAAAGAAGACGTGGGCTTACGTCAGCAGAGCCACCACATTCTGGCGCGATACATTGGCCTGAGCCAGCAGACCAGACATGGTTCCCATGAAACCGCCATCCTTTAGCTGTTCACTGAGCTTGCCCTGAAGCTGCTCAAGCTCCTGCTGCTTCATGTTCTGGCTACGCGCCTTGACCCGATCGAGCTGCTTGACCATCCGCTGGCGGAACTGCTTCAGCTCCCGTACGGATTGTTCGATTTCCCCAAGCAATCTTCTAAGGCGCTGTTGCTCCTGTCGCAACTCACCTTTGTCGATACCTTCGCCCAGCTGGGTCAACTGCCCCGGCTTTGCCTTGAATTGTACCGGAACAGGGTTTCCGGCCGGAATGCGAATGCCTTCCCCACTAAGCAGAACAGGCTCGTCCAGTTTGCGCCGATGCAACTCCGGAACGCTCAGTTCCAGCTTGCCCAACTCGTTGAGACGCGCCTGAATGTGCTCTTTGCGCAGCGCCCGATCGAGCCTGGATGCGACATCTGCCTCATTGGCTCCTGCTGGTAGGGTCACCTCGATGGCACTGGCGGTTTGCGGGAAAGAGAACACCAGACGCTCGGCACTTGCCTTGGGACTTAGCAGATCGAGCCGATCGGCACTGTAATGAACCCGGCTCTCGGCGGCCGAGGTCAACAAACGCGGCTTCAACTCCGAGGTCAGGGGCGCTTGTGGCCGGGTGAGCTTGTCTTCCAGCTGCTTGAGACGTGTCACCAGATCGCCGCCGGCCTCACGATGCTGACCCAGCTGTTGTTCCAGCCGCTTCAGCTCGCCCCAAACCTGGCTTAATGCCAGCTCACCACCCTGGGCATGGGCGATCCGCTGCTGGGCCGTCCCGATCAATGCCCAACGGTCGAGCCGGACAATATTGGGCTGGCGCTCAACTTTTTTTGCCGGTCGGGATGTGTCCTGAGCAGTCAAGCGTCCGTGCAGCCGCGGTTGAGCGGGCGTCTCGGCCACACCACCCGGACGGGTTTGCTGAATCTGCATCATGACTCCTTGCGCCTGACGTTATGGCATGTAGTTGAAGAGGCTCAATCCGTTAACCTTGGCAAATGCCTGTTGCTGCACTTGCAAGGCCATCAGCACATGGGCCTGCTGGGTAACGGCACTGGCATAGTCGAGGGACTCTATCTGATTGCTCACTTCCTTGCTATAGGTCCCCTTCTCGGTATGCCCCTCATCGACCTGATCAAGCAGGTTCATGCGAGCGCCGATGGTACTCACCATCTGGCTGATATCGTCCTGCAGCACCTTGCTGCGATCCAGCATGCTGCGCGCCTGATCGGCTGCATCGGGTGCTCCGCTCTCTATCGCGGCAACCATGGTATCGAGCTGCTTGAAGAAATCGCCGTTGTCGATGAACAGTTTGTCTGCCGTCTGGTTGAGACCGACCGTGACCCCCTTGGCGATGCTGACCTCACGCACCAGAGCATCACCCTGATAGACGTAATCACCGCTGGCATTTTTCACGAGTGTGGTCTGATTGACCTGGCTACCTGCAAACAGGCTGGAGCCACTCTCGTTGCGCGCATTGGCCAGATCGAACAGTCCCTCCTTGATGACTCCGACTTCAGTCGCGATGGCGCGACGATCATCTTCCGACAAGGAGCCGGTTGCCGCGGTCTGGGTCAGTTCGCGCAGCCGCATCAGCATATTGGTCATGGACTCCAGCTGGATTTCACCCTGAGAGAGCTGGCTTTTGGCGTTGGCGATGTTCTTCTGATACTGCTCCATCGCCACCTGCTCTTTCTTGAGTCCAAGCAGTTGCACGCTACCCACCGGATCATCCGAAGGCTGCAGAATGCGTTTGTTTGAGGAGATCTGGCGATCGAGGCGAGCATACTCGCCGAAACCGTATTGCAGGTTATCGAGCATGCTGAGCTGGATCTGGTTGGTACTGATGCGCATGGTCACTCCGTCAGAACATGTTCAGGATGGAATTGAAGAGCTGATCCGAGGTACTAATCACCTTGGCATTGGCCTGATAGACCTTGGTGTATGCCATGATTTTGACCCCCTCTTCATCGGTGTTGACCCCGCTGACACTGCTCAGCTTGGTAGCCAGCTGCTTCTCCATATTGGCATCAGCCTGCATGGTCGCCTTGGCCTGTCCGCTCTGCACCGCTATCCGGCCAAGCAGGGCGCTGTAGGCGTCATACTGGCCATCTTTGATGGTGATGATCTCCTGCAGATTGCGGTTGTCGCCCTGCCCGCCCCCGGCCTTGGCAAAAGCGAGATGATCGCCGGTAAAGCCATCGGCAATCTTCAGGGTCCCGGAAGGGTTGAGCGGGTCGTAACTGAACAGGGGTTTGCCCGGGTCACCATTAAGGTCAACACCACCAGCCTGCTTGGCATTGAAGTCATCGGCCAGTTTCTTTGCCATCTGGTTGAGTTCGTCGCGCAGCGGGCGCAGCACATTGGCACGGTAATCCATTACTCCGGCCAGAGTACCGCCATGCAGAGCGGGTACTTCGAAAGTCTGTGGGCCAAAACTGAGACTGAGCTTTTCACCGGCCAGCGAGAGCGTACTGCTGCTGCCAGCCAGTACCAGCGGCTGGCCCTGAGGCAGGCTTAGCGAGAAAGAACCATCGCTCTGCCGGTTGACCCTCACTTCCATATAGGTGGAAAGCTCGCGCACGATCTGCTCACGACTGTCTTCCAGAGCCGATGTATTGACCCCTTTGGATGCCTGCTCGCTAATTTGCGTATTGAGTTCGGCGACCTGCTTGAGATAGCTGTTGACCTGAGAAACCGTGCTGTTCAGCTGATCGTCGATCTGCTTCTCCTGAGTCATCATGCTCTCGTTCAGCTGGCCATAGCGGTTCGCCAATGCGCCGGCAGAGCTCACTATCTGACTGCGCTGGGCCGGTGTTTCCGGGCTGTCGAGGGCCGCACTCAGTGAGGCGAAGAAGCTGTCCAACCCCTTGGCGATGTTCATCGACTCGCTGCCCAGAAGCTGCTCGGTGGTATTGATGTACTGATGGAACGAGTAGGAGGCCCCGGTCGCAGAGCGGCTGCGCCAATGCTGGGAAACCAGATACTCATCCGTGATCCTGCGAACACCGGTTACCTCTACCCCCTGGCCATTATCCAGCCGGCCAAAACCCGACAGGCTGCCCATCATGGCTTCCTGACGGCTATAGCCGATGGTATTGACGTTGGCGATATTCTGGGCGGTCACATTCAATGCGATCTGTGCCGCGTTGAGCCCGCTAAAACCGATATTGAGCAGAGACATCAGTCACCTTTCCTCATTTTTGCCGTGTTCAGAGGCTGACTGAAGGCAGCCAGGGTCTGTGATTCTGAAGCGACCGCCTGGTCGGCATTCTTTAATGTCGGTGCCAACTGACTGACCATCTGCTCTTTAAGACCGATCCCGCCGCGCTTGACCAGGCTCATCGCCAGCTGGCTGTCATACATATCGCGATAGAGATCCTGCCCCTTGATGAGTTTGTCATCCTCATCCTGCAGGGCATCACTGGCCGAGCGCATATGCTTGAGCACTGTCTGCAGAAAGCTCACTTCGAACTGACCGGCTACGGCATCAAGCGCAGCGCGCTGATCCGGGTTGCTCTTGATCTGCTGAAGTTCGTTGAGATCCTGATAGAAACCAGGTTCCGAAGTTATTCGGGTCATAGAGATCCTTAGATGACCACCAGCTCTCCCTCGAGGGCACCAGCCTCATCGAGCGCCTGCAAAATGGCCATAACATCATCGGGCGTTGCCCCAAGCGAGTTGACGGCCTTGACGATCACCTCAAGCGAAGTGCCATCAGGCCAGACAAACATGTTGTTTCGTTCGCGATCCACCTGGATCTTCGAGTTGGGAGTCGTGGTGGTCTGTCCGTTGGAGAAGGCATTGGGCTGGCTGACTGTCTGGCTCTCGCCAATGGTCACCGTCAGGCTGCCGTGGCTGACTGCCGCCTTGTGCACCTTGACCCCCTGCCCCATTACCACGGTACCGGTACGGCTGTTGAATACCACCTTGGGTCGCTCCTGCCCCATGTCGACCTGCACGTCCTGCAGCAATGCCATGAACGAGATGCGCTGGCTCTCGTCACGGGGGGCAGCAATCTGAATGCGGCCGGCACTGACCGCTTTGGCAACCTGCCCCAGCTGGTGATTGATGGCCCGCTCCACATTGCGGGCCGTCTTGAAGTTGGGCTGATGCAGATTGAGCGTCACTTCGGGTTTGTCGGCAAAATTGCTGGCCACTTCCCGCTCAATGATGGCGCCATTGGGAATGATCCCCGCCGTCGGTACGTTGATGGTCACCGAAGAGCCGGACTGCCCCTCGGCCTTGACCCCGGCCACCACCAGATTGCCCTGGGCCACCGCATACACTTCACCATCGATACCGCGCAAGGGGGTCAACAGCAGCGAGCCGCCACGCAGACTCTTGGCATCGCCAATCGAGGTGACGGTTACATCCACCAGCTGCCCCTTGCCAGCCAGTGCCGGCAGGGTTGCCTGCACAGATACCGCAGCGACGTTCTTGAGCTTGGGGTCGATATCATCCGGCAGCTGCACGCCAAACTGCTTGAGCATGTTAGCCATCGACTGACCGGTAAACTTTACCTGGCTCTTGTCGCCGGTGCCGGACAACCCCACCACCAGACCGTAACCAACCAGCTGGTTGGTTCGCATCCCCTGCACATCGGCAATATCAAGCAGTGACCGCTTGGCGGCAGGAGCGGCATTCGCCCACCATGGCAGGCAGAGGCAAAGCAGGGCGATAACCCATCTGTTCATGTAAAACCTCAAAACGGTGCAAATGCGGAGCTGAAGAAGCGCCCCAGCCACCCCATCTGGTTGCTGTCGGCAAGCGCACCACGGCCGGCATAAGTGATGCGGGCATCGGCGATGCGCTGGGACGAGATACGGTTGCTCTGGTCGATATCCTCAACCCGCACCATGCCGCCCAGACGGATGTACTCATCACCCTGATTGAGACGGATCCATTTCTCGCCACGGATACCGAGCACGCCATTGGGCATCACTTCGGCCACCGTCACCGTGATGGAACCGGCCAGGGTATTCTGCTGGCTGGATGTCGCACCGCCATCAAAATCCCGGTCGGCACTGAGGGTAGCCCCCCAGTCAGGACGCAGTTTGCCACCAATGGAAGGAGCTGGCACATTCATGCTGCTGTTCTTGCTCATGCTGGTGTTGGCTTTCTTGCTCGACTGGGTACGCTCTTCCAGTACCACGGTCAGAATGTCGCCGATACGATAGGCGCGACGATCCTGAAACAGGGTCATCATGTAGTCGCCACGATAGAGACTGCCATCTTCCCCCCGGGCCGAGGCAGACTGCATGGGCCGTGAAGGCGCCCACTTCTCCTCGCCCGGCTCCGGAGCCTTGAGCTCATAGGTCGCGCAGCCACCCAGCAACAGCACGACCCACAGGTAACGCCACATCATCTTCATCATCACAGCGCTTGAGTGACAAACTTGAGCATCTGGTCGGCGGAAGAGACCACCTTGGCATTCATCTCGTAAGCTCGCTGGGTGGTGATCATGTCCACCATCTCCTCCACCACGTTGACGTTGGAGCTCTCCAGCGTGAACTGCTTGATGGCCCCCATCGCCTCTTCGCCGGGCACCCCTTCGATGGCTTCACCGGATGCGCCAGTCGCACGATAGAGGTTGCCACCGAGCGCCTCGAGACCAGCCGGGTTGGAGAAGTTGGTCAGGGTAATGCGTCCCAGCTCCACATTCTCCTGCTGACCCGGCAAGGTGGCACTCACGGTACCGTCGGTACCGATGGAGATCTTGGTAGCGTTGTCCGGGATCTGGATCTGCGGCTGCATCGGCAGACCATCAGCGTTGACCAGCATTCCTTCCGCATTGCGATGCCACTGACCATTGCGGGTGTAGGCAGTCTCGCCATCGGGGCGCTCGACACTGAAGAAGCCGGCGCCGACCACGGCCATATCCAGCTCCTGGTTGGTGTTCTGGAACTGACCCGGGGTAAAGACCTTCTGGGTACCGACCACACGTACACCGTTACCCATCTGGATGCCGATGGGCGAGAGGTTCTGCTGATCCTGTTGTGCCCCCGGCTGACGCTGCACCTGATAAAACAGATCTTCAAAGGCAACCCGATCACGCTTGAAACCAACCGTGTTGACGTTGGCCAGGTTGTTGGAAATGCTGGCCATCTTGGCATCTTGGGCCGACAGACCCGTTTTGCTTACCCAAAGTGCTGCATGCATCTTTGTCTCTCCACCTGATTCATTCGGATGCCGAAGCACCTCTCAGCGGGACGATGCACCAAACTGCTCGTCCCGTTCATGATTAACCCTGACCGGAAATCAGCCGGGCCCCTTGTCTGGCCTGCTCGTCCGCGGTCTTCATCAGCTTGACCTGCAGCTCGAAGTTGCGGGTCAGCGACATGCTGCTGATCAGCTCATCGACCGCATTCACGTTCGCCCCCTCCAGAAAACCGGAAGCCAGTACGACCTGCTCGCTGGTCTCGGCATCACCCCCCTGTCGCAAGCGGAAGAGGCCGTCCTGCCCCTTGACCAGCTCGGCGGGATCCGGGTTGACCAGCTTGAGGCGTCCCACGTCGAGACGGGCACCGCCACCGGGCGGCGTGATGCTGAGCGAACCATCCTTGCCAAAACTGAGATCCCGATAGGCAGGAAGTACCATTTCCCCACCATCGCCCAGCACGGGGCGACCGTTGAGGGTCAACAGCCCGTCTGCATCGCTCTCCAGATTGCCGGCCCGGGTGTAGGCCTCTTTGCCATCTGCAGTCTGCACCGTGATAAAGCCTTCACCGCGAATAGCCACGTCCAGCTTGCGCCCGGTCTGCATCAGCGCGCCCGGTTTGAAGTCGGTGCCGGCCATCTCTTCGCGAGCCATGACCCGGCTGGGGTAACCATCACCGCTCAGGGCATAGGCCGACA
Organism: Aeromonas jandaei; assembly: GCF_037890695.1. Classification (NCBI taxonomy): domain Bacteria; kingdom Pseudomonadati; phylum Pseudomonadota; class Gammaproteobacteria; order Aeromonadales; family Aeromonadaceae; genus Aeromonas; species Aeromonas jandaei. The sequence goes on from NZ_CP149571.1 coordinate 447,174, forward strand.
CCCGCTCGAAGTCAGCACGAAAGCCGGCGGTGTTGACGTTGGCCAGGTTATTGGCCCGGATTTGCTGGGCCATCAGGGTATGTTGCGCCCCTGACATGGCGGTATAGATAAGCTTTTCCACGGGTCAGCCCTTAGAAGGAGTTGAAGAGAACCTGGGTCATCTTGTCAGCTGAGCTGATGGTCTTGGCGTTGGCCTGATAGTTGCGCTGGGAGGTCATCAGGCTGACCAGCTCACCGGTCAGGTCGACGTTGGAGCTCTCGTAGGCCCCAGCAGTCAGCTGACCCATGGTGCCGGTTCCCGGCGCACCCAGCACCGGTTGACCCGAGCTGAAGGACTGCTGCCAGGTGGTGTTGTTGGTCTGCAGCAGACCGTTGGGATTGGCGAAGTTCGCCATCACCACCTGACCCTGCTTCAGGCTCTGGCCGTTGGTAAAGGTGGCGAAGACGCCGCCATCGGCATCCACCCGTACACCGGTCAAATCGCCCGCGGTATAGCCGTTGGACTGGTTGCGAGTGGCATTGAAATCGGAGGCGTACTGACTGACTCGGCTCATATCCAGTTGCAGGGCGATTGGAGAGGCGCCCGCGGGTGCCAGCGCCAAATTGGCAGGAATGGTCGAAGCCCCCGTATCCAGCTTGCCATCTGCGGTGAATTGCATCTTGGCCCCGCCAGCAGGGGTGATATCAGTGCCATTGAATGTGTAATGCACGGCCCACTCATTGGGTGCCGTTTTGACAAAATACTGGGTGACGGTGTGCTCAACCCCGAGCGAGTCATAGACCTTGCTGGATTGGGAATAGCTGAAGCTGTCTGACTTGGCTGGATCGAAGGGGTGAAGAGCCGGATCGATCACGCTGGCATCCGCCTTCAGGTTGGCGACGAACTCCAGCTTGTCGGATGCCTTGGCAGGCAGGCTCCCAGCTTTGACCTGAATGTCACCGATCACCCCGGATTGCAGCTCACCGGCATCATTGGTGGTATAGCCCTGCAGACGGGTGCCGTTGGCGGTCGTCAGGTAGTTGTTCGGGTCACGCTGGAACATGCCGGCTCTGGTGTAGGAGGTCTGGCCGTTGCTATCCTTGAGCACGAAGAAACCGCTGCCGGAGATGGCCAGATCCAGACCACGGCCGGTACGCATCACGTCACCATTGCGGTCAAAGTTCTGGGATACGTTGTTCATCTCGACCCCGCCCGCCTGACCGCCACCATAGATGGCAGCAAACTCGGCACGGCTCGACTTGAAGCCTGCGGTACTGGCGTTAGCCACGTTGTTGCTGATAACGCTCAATTCCTGGTTTACGGCGCGCAGGCCGCTCAATCCGATACTGAAAGACACAATTTCGCTCCTGTTTGATTACGCCGATTTGCCGAACTGAATGGCACTGAAGAGGGGGACGTCACCCACGCCAGCGACCTGCAACATGATCTCGCCCGTGCCGGGCAGGGTGACGCGATCCACCTTGCTGGCGACATAGTTTTTGGACGTGGTGGCAACCCCGTTGAGGGATGCCTTGACCTCGAAGCTGTACTCCCCGGCGGGCAGCTCCGGCAGTTCATAATCCAGCCCGCCAGCCTTGCTTTCACCCCAACTCTTGGTCGCCACCAGGGTGCCATGCTCGTCATAAACCTTGAGCTCGACCTGATCGGCGGCGCCCGCCAGTTCGACCTGACCGCGAATGGCTTTGTCATCGCTCTTGGTCAGGGTCTTGCTCGGTACCATCACCTCTTTGTCGATAAGGTCGGTACTCTGCAGGACCTGCTGGGTATCCATCATGTTGATGGACTTCTGCTGCAGCAGCTTCAGGCTCTCGACCCCTTCCACCATGCTGAACTGGGCCAGCTGGGTGACATATTGGGCGCCATCCAGCGGGTTGGTGGGATCCTGGTTCTGGATCTGGGCCACCATCATCTGCAGAAATTCGTTGCGCAGTTGCATGCCGCTCTGGGCACTCTGGCCAGTGGCAGAGCCCGCCGCCGCATTGTTGGGGGCGATATCCGGGGTAGCAGAGCGCTGGCTGGCACCACGGGCGGTATCAAGGGTACTTACCTGAGGCAGACTCACGGCTTAGACCCCCTGACCAAGACGCAGCAGACCCTGCTGCATGCTGTTGATGCGATTGATCACCTCGACCGAGGTCTCAAAACCGCGGGAGGCACTCATCATGTCGGCCATCTCCTCCACCGCATTGACGTTGGAGTAGTAAACAAAACCGTCTTTATCGGCGATCGGGTTGGTCGGTTCGAGACGCTTCTCGACCTGACGATCGGACTGCACTATGCCGGCGATCTGAGCCTGTGCAGACCCCAGCGCCTCTGCATCCTGCACGCGCTGATAGAGAGTGGAGAAAACCGGCTTGATGGCGCGAAACGCGGCATCTTCACTGCCGGCTGCACTGTCCACGTTCGCCAGATTGGAGGCGACGGTATCGAGTCGCACGGTTTGCGCCCGCATGGCACTGCCGGCGATGTCATAGATTCGGTTGAACGACATGATTAACGCCCCTCGATCGCTTTGGCGATCCCGGTGATTTTCATATTCAGGAAGGTCAGGCTGGTCTGGAAATCCGTGGCATTGTTGGCAAACTTGCTCTGCTCGACGCTGAGCTCAGCGGTATTGCCATCCATGGATGCCTGATAGGGGATGCGATAGAGCGGATGCTGCATATCGTCAGCCATGGTGCCCTGACTGATGGCAGCGCTCTCCTCGCCTGCCGCAACTTGCTGTGCGACACGGCCAAGAATCGTCTTATAATCGACGTCCCGGGCCAGATAGCCGGGGGTATCCACATTGGCCAGATTCCCGGCCAGAATACGCGCCCGGTCAGCCCGGATATCAAGGGCATAAGGGTGTACGCCAAGAGCGCTGTCAAATGAGATACTCATGCTTCATCCTTTTATGAATCAGTCAGACCGGTGCACTCGTTATCAAGACTCATGCCAATCATGAAGATCCCTTATTTGCGCCGGATGCAGCGCTGCCCCTGGCTGACCACATTGATAAAAGGGGAAGTACCGTTTCCCGTATGGAAGCGCTCAGGCCTCTTCTGGCTGCTGATGCTGGCAAGCCCGCTGCACGCTGAACCCGGTGAACTGTCGCAACAGGTCGGTGCCCGCCTCAAGGAGGATGCAAGTCAGACCCTGCATGCCTACCTGCAACAACAGGGCTGGGCAATCCCGGAGGTGGACTATCAGGTGTGGATCTCTCCGGCGGTGGAACACCTTCCTCCCTGCCAGCAAGAGATCCGCTTGCAGGCAGGGGGCCAATATCGCCAGCCGTGGGGTCGTCGCCCCTACCTGGTCGAGTGTGCCAACCCCTCCTGGCAGCTGAGAGCCCGGGTCGAGGTCACGCTCATGCTGCCAGTCTGGATGACGGCCAGGGAGATCCGGAAAGGCCAGACCATTCAGGCAGCAGACCTCGTCGAGGAGTCGCTGGATGTCAGCAGACTGCAGCGAGGCTTCATTCCCGTCTCCGAGTCGCTGACAGGCAGCAAGGCCAATCGCAATCTCAGGATGGGGCAGTTGATTGGCGAACTGGACCTGCAGAAGGCCTGGGCGGTGAAGGAGGGTGAAGGGGTGTTGATCCGGGCCGGTCAGGGTGGATTCTCGGCCACAACCCGCGGCACAGCGTTGGCAAGCGGCGCCATCGGCGATGGCATCAAGGTACGCAACAGCAGCTCAGGCAAAGAGATCCAGGCCTGGGTCATCGCAAAAGGGGAAGTCGAAACCCGTTTTTGAACCCGTATAAGGGTTTTTATTCAAGTTAGGCCGACCTTGGGTCGCTTTGCAGAGATAGACCACCAGGAATTGACGTTATGAAAATCACACGCACCGACCCGCTCTACGTTCAGACCCAGTTGCAACGCAAGCAGGATGGCGCGCCAGCCCAAGTCGAGGCGCGCGCTACCAAGGCTGACGCCCAGATCAGCAGCACGGCACAGGTTGTCAATCAGGCGAGAGCCCAGCTTGCCACCACATCCGACGTGGATATGGAAAAAGTGAACCGGATCCGTCAGGCCATCAGCGAAGGAAAACTGGAACTCGATATGGATGCACTGGGTCAGGCCATTCTGGATATGCACCGCCGATGAGCATGGAGCCGAAGCAGCGGATCAAGGAGCTGATCCTGGGCATCCAGCAAGATTGCAGCCGCTACGCCGAGCTGCGGAGCCTGTTGCTGCGCCAGCACGGCTTGCTGGCAGCTCACGATGTCGATGGGCTGGCAACCCACAACCAGCAGCAGACAAGGCTGATGGCCGATGTGCAAAAACAGGCTCAGCAACGTTGCCACCATCTGCTCGCTCTGGGACTGAAACCGGATGAAAAGGGGATGGCGACCCTGATTGCCAAACTGCCTGCCACCATGCAGCCAAAAGTCGCTAGCCAGTGGCAACAACTCGAACTGCTGTTGCAGCAGTGTCTGCGCCAGAACGATCTCAACGGCCGTCTGCTGGCTGGGCAGATAGAGACCATCAACACGCTGCTGGGTCAGGAGCATGCTTACGGCCAGCTGGAGCGTTTTCCCGACTAGTTCCCCTCTTTGAGCTGACGGTGGCGCAAGCCGGAAAGCTCGTCGAGCTGGCGCTGATCCCGCAGCTCCCGCTGCTGGCTGATGGCTCGTTCACGCTTGTCCAGCAGGTGCTCCAGTCCCTTGACCCGACCAAACTGCCTGACCACCTCCCCTTCATGGCGCTCCAGATCCAGCTTGGCCAGTGCCGATTGCTGCACCTGATGGGCCAGCAGATGACGCAACTGGCGATCCATCTGCTGCTTGTTCTGCCACAGCAAGGGATGGAAAGTGGCCGAACCGGGACTCAGCGAGCCGATCACCTCCTGCAACCGCAAGGCTCTCTGCTCTTCCCTTATCGCCTCTTCCCGCAAGCGCTGACGCTCCTTGCCGAGCGCCTCCAGCGCCTCCTGCTGCAAGCCGAGATAGGATTTCAACATGGCGACCTCCTATTACCTGCCCAGAACCTGCTTGAGCCCAGCCACGACCTGAGCCAGCGGGGTCTCTTCATGGATCCCCTGCTGCAGGAAGGCGGCAATGGCCGGGTAACGTTGTACCGCTTCGTCCATCTGGGGATCTGCCCCCGGTTGATAGCCACCGAGCGGCAGCAATTCACGCACCTGCTGATAGCGCCCCCACAACTGACGCAAGGTGACCGCCAGCTGCTGCCAGTCAGTCGGCACCACTTGCGGCATCACCCGGCTCACCGAAGCGCCGATGTCGATGGCCGGGTAGTGTCCCTCTTCCGCCAGACGACGGGTCAGCACTATGTGACCATCCAGAATGGCACGGGCCGAGTCGACTACCGGGTCCTGCTGATCATCCCCTTCCGCCAACACGGTGTAAAAGGCACTCAGGCTGCCATCAGGGTGGGTACCGTTGCCGGCCCGCTCCACCAGCTGGGTCAGCATGCTGAACACCGATGGCGGGTAGCCGCGCGTCGCCGGCGGCTCACCGATAGCCAGTGCGATTTCGCGCTGGGCCTGGGCGTAGCGGGTGAGGGAGTCCATCAATAGCAGTACATCCTGGCCCCGCTCACGAAAATATTCGGCAAGACGATGGCAAAGCTGGGCGGCACGCAACCGCATCAGAGGAGATTGATCCGCAGGAGCGGCCACCACCACCGAGCGGGCCAGACCTTCCGCACCGAGACTGTGCTCGATGAACTCGCGGACTTCACGACCCCGTTCACCAATCAGCCCCACGATGACGATCTGTGCCGTAGTGTTGCGGGTCATCATGCCGAGCAGCATGCTCTTGCCCACGCCGGAACCGGCAAACAGGCCCAGTCGCTGCCCCTTGCCAACCGTCAGCAAGCCATTGATGGCACGGATACCCACATCAAGAGGTTCACGGATCGGCGTGCGCAACAGCGGATTGGGCGGAGAAGAGAAGAGTGCAACGCGCTCCCCCTCGTCACGAAGAGGACGGCCATCCAGCGGCTGCAACAGCCCATCGACAACCCGGCCCAGCAGATGCTCGCCGACCCTGATTGTCTCTTCGCCATCGATTGGCAACACCCGGGCTCCGGCGTAAAGCCCTCCCATGGGCTGCAGCGGCATCAGATAGGAGATCTCCCGGTTGAAACCCACCACCTCTGCCAACAGAGAGTCGCCGGATGCCGTATCGACCCGGCAGCGCTGCCCCATCACCAGCTGGCAGCCGATTACCTCAAGGGTCAGCCCCGTTACGCGAACCAGTCGGCCATAGCGGCGAAAACCGGGCACCTCGTCAAAGCAGTCGAGCGCCGAGGTGAGCGCCTGTTGCAGAGCTTCATGCATGCTGCGGCAGTTCCAGCGTGCTGTTCAGCTGCTCGATGCAGGAGGCAAGGCGCTCGCCGGTATTGACCTCGATCACCGCCGCCCGTGTTTCGATGCGGGCATCGCCAATGGCCAGATTGGGGTCTACCTGCAACGGCCACCCTTCGCAACGGGTGACTCCCTGTTCGGCCAGACGCTGGCGATCCCCCTCATTGAGATAGATGACCAGCTCTTCCGAAGCGGCAGGCAGAGTCGCCAGCGCCTGCTCCACCTGACTGAGTACCTGCTGGGGATTGAGGGTAAATTCGGCCTGGATAACCCGCTTGGCCACCTGGGCCACCAGCTGGGCAATCAGCGCTTTCTGCTCCTGCATCTTTACCCGGGTCAGGGATTCCCACTGCTCCTGCAGCTTGGCAAAGGGCACCATGGCCTGATCGAAAGAGGCGCGCCCCTCCGCCAACCCCTGAGCGAAGCCGCGGGTTTGTCCCTGCTGCAGCCCCTTGGCCTCCCCTTCCACCAGACCGCTGGTCAGTCCCTGCTGATATCCGGATTGATACCCTTCGTCGTGACCTTGCTCCAGCCCCTGCTGATAACCAAACTCGAACTGCTCCTGCTGACTCTGGGCCTCTTCCCCGCTCTGTCCCAAGGCCGGAAAGCGGTAGAGCCGGGTCGGGCCTGGCATCAACTTGCGCACATAGTGACTCATCAATGCCCCCTGTTAGCTGACCGTCGGTTCTTCGAACAGCTGGAACTCGATCTCGCCCTGCTCCACCAATTCGCGGACCAGTTGCATGATCTCCTCTCGGGCCTGCTCGACCTTGCGCAGGGAGACGCTGCCCTGATGCTGGATCTGATCTTCCAGTGCCTGAGCCATCCGCTTCGGCATGGCGCCGAGCACCACCTTGCGGAAGCTGGTCTCGGTATTCTTGAGGGCCAGTGCCAGCAGCTCGCTCGGGATCTCCTGCACCAGACGCTGCAGGGTTTCGTCGCTCTGGCGACGCAACGTCATGAAGTCGAACATGTTCTTTTCGATTTCCAGCGCCATGTCACCATCGTGTTCACGCAGCAGCGAGAGCATCTGCTCCTTGTCGCCCTGATAGCGGTTGAGGATATCGGCAACCTGCCGCACGCCATTCACCTTGGCTCCGGACTGGTCAGCGACATAGGCAAGACAACGATCCAGCGTCAGCCTGAGTTCACCCAGAACATGCTCGCTGACACTGCTGAGACTGGCGACCCGCACCAGCAGATCGTCGTGCACCGAGCCGGGCAGCTCATCCAGTACCGCGGAAGCGGTCTGGGGTGGCAGGAACGCCAGCAGCACCGCCTGCATCTGCGGGTGCTCATTGCGGAAGAAACGGGCCAGCACATCGGCAGGTACCCACTGCAACCGCTGGATATCCTGACTCATCACATCACCGTAGAGGCTGTCGAGCAGGCTGCGGGAGAGACGCTGACCAAGGGCCAGGTCGAGAGTCTGTTCCAGATATTCGCGGGAGGCGCTGCCAATCCCGCTCTGTTCACGATACTGGTTGAAGAACTGCTGCAAGGTTCATCGGGCCTCCATCGAACTGACGCCGGAGAGACCCGCCATCTTGGAGATAAGGCGCTGCACTTCATCGCGGGAGAGCTTTTGCATCACCTTGGCAGCGGCCTCAGTTCCCATGCTCAACAGCAGGATGGCCGCTTTCTCCAGGTTGTCGATATCGATATCGACGGCTTTCTGGTTCAGGTTAACGTTGTTCATTGCCACTTACCCATGCTCTCACCACTTCCGCTACCCGAGCGGTATCTTTGTCAACCAGCAACTGCAGATGCTTGAGTTGTACTTCCAGCTCGGAACCCGGCTCCGGCAATGCCTCCAGATCCAGAGAAGAGAAGTGCGGCTCCCGCTCGTTGTCGGAACGGATCAGACCATTGCTCATCGGCGGCGCCGTCAGGGCAACATCATCATCCCGCCGCATGGAGAGACCCACGGTCGGCTCCAGCTCATCATCCAGCTCGTCAGAGAGCGTATCTTCATCCGGCGCCTGCTGGGTGCGAACCAGATGCTTCACCAACGGGCGGATACCGAAGAAGACCAGCGTCAGGCCAAGCAGGCCACCCACCAGATAACGGAGCGAATCCTGCCAGTAAGGGGTCTCCCACCAGCTCGATTCGGGCGGAGCAATCGGCGCAGCGCCGGTGAAGTCGAACACTTGCAGGCTGATCTGATCTCCACGAGCCTCATCAAAGCCCACCGAGCGCTCGACCATCTGCCGGATCTGCGCCAGCTGCTCATCATTCCAGCCTCCTTTCGGGGCGCTCTGATGATTGAGCAGTACGGAGACGTTCATCTTCTCGAGCCGTCCCTGCTGATAGCGGGTGTGTACTATGGTGCGGCTGTTTTCGTACTGCTTGCTGACCTCCTGCCGCTCGGTGCGGGAGTCATTTTTCTGATTTTCCGTGGTGGCTGCCGCGGTCTGATTCTGGGTCGCCGGATCACTTTTGGGTGCCGTTTCGGGAGGACGATTGGACAGAGCGCCGGGGATACCCAGTGCCAGCGCATCGATGGTTTTGTCCGATTTGCTCGACTCCTTGGTCACCACCCCTTGTGGATCCAGCTGCTGCTGGGTCTCCTCCACCGCATTGAAGTTGACGTCTGCGGCGATCTGCACCCGGAAGTTGCCGGTGCCCAGCATGGGATAGAGCATGTCGCTGGCACGCTGACGAATGTACTGCTCCAGCTTGCGCACATACTCCATCTGCTGCACGCTCTGCTTGCCAAAACCGGCCTTGTCGCCGAGTTCGGCACTCAGCAGCTGGCCAGCCTGATCGACAATGGTGACCGCCCCCGGTTTCATGCCGGAGATACTGCCTGCCACCAGGTTGGCAATGGCCTCGACCTGGCCGGGCTCCATGGCCTGACCGGGCTGCAGATCGAGCATCACGGATGCACTTGGTTTCTCCTCGTCACGACCGACAAAGAGAGTGCGCTTGGGAATGGCGAGATGGACGCGGGCACTGCGCACCGCATCCAGCGAAATGATGGTGCGCGCCAGTTCGCCTTCCAGTGCATGGCGATAGCGGGCACCTTCCATAAACTCGCTGGTGCCGAGGCCGGTGACATTGTCCAGCCCCTCTAGACCCGCCGGCATGGCCGCTCTCACCCCTCTGGCCGCCAAGGCCATACGAACATGAGCCAGCTGATTCTCCGGCACCAGGATCTGGCCAGAACTCTTCTCAAGCCGGAACGGCACCTGCTCCTTCTCCAGCATCTCCATGATGTTGGCGGTATCGTAGAGCTCCTGCTTGCCGTACAGGGGGACGTAGTTTTTGCTGGACGTCCACAGAATGACGACGATTGTGCCGGCAACGATGGCAGCCAGCAGAGCAATGGTCAGGATCGATTTATTGTCACGGGAGAGGCTGCGCCAGTTGCGAAGGCCCTCCTGCACGCGTGTTCTGAAGGAATCCGAAGCCCCTTGCGGGGACGTTACCAGTTCAGTCATCACTTACCTCAGAGCGGCATGCGCATAATGTCGTCAAAACCGGTCATCAGCTTGTTGCGCACCTGCATCAGGGCTGAAAAGCTGAGACCCGCTTTCTGACTGGCCACCATGGCCCCGACCAGATCATCGCTCTGGCCGGCATCAACAGCCGTCATCATGGCTGAAGCCATGTTCTGCTGTTCGTTGACTCTGCCGACAACGTCGCGCATGGCGTCGCTGAATGACACATTCGAGAGATCATTGGATTCGATGGAAGGAGCCTGAGTGGCAACTCGTTGCATCTCCTGCATCTGCTGCAGGAGCGTTGCCTGTGATGACATCATTTCAATCTTCACGCCGTTATCCCTTAGTTTTGAAGCTGCTGCTCGATATCAATGCCCTGCTCACGCATCGCCGCCAGCTTGTATCTCAGAGCCCGGGTGGTCATCCCGAGCGCTTCTGCCGTGCGGGTACGATGGCCACGGAAGCGGCGCAAGGTCTCTAGTACAAATTGAAATTCTGCGTGCCGACGTGTCTCGCTCAACCCTTCCGGGGCGGAAAGGACTTCCGCCAATCCATGTTCGGGTTCCGCGACATAGCTGGGCAGCATCAAATCGACCGCTTGAATATGCAATCCGCGAGCCATGATTAATGAACGTTGAATGACGTTATCGAGCTCCCTGACGTTGCCCGGCCACTGATAAGCCAGCAGTTGCTTGCGGGCACTCTCGCTCAGGCGATACCCCTGCTGGGGCGCATAGCGTTCGATGAAATATTCAGCCAGCGGCAATATGTCGTCGGGACGCTCGCGCAGTGCTGGCCAGTTCATCGGCAACACATCGAGGCGATAGAAGAGGTCTTCCCTGAACTGGCCGGCTGCCACCAGGGTGCGCAGATCCTTGTTGCTGGCGGCGATGATCCGCACATCCAGCGCGATGGTCTGATGGCTACCGAGGCGCTCCACCTCACGCTCCTGCAAAACCCGCAACAACTTTGCCTGCAGTGACAGGGGCAACTCGGAGATTTCGTCGAGCATCAGGGTTCCGCCCTGCGCCTGCTCGAACTTGCCGGGCTGCGAACCCGTCGCGCCGGTGAAGGCCCCCTTGTTGTGGCCAAACAGAATGGATTCGAGCATGGACTCGGGAATGGCGGCGCAGTTGATGGCGACAAACGGCTTGTGAGCACGGCTGGACATCTCGTGGATGTAACGCGCCAGACGCTCCTTGCCCGTTCCCGACTCACCCCCGATAAGAATGGTGGCTGCCGTTTTGGCTGCCCGGCGAGCAAGCTGCAACACTTGCAGGCTCATGGTCGAGACGGCGATCAGGTCTGGAATGGCCTGCCGCAGACGCAGTGCCCCCTTCACCACATCCAGCATCTGCTGCCCCCCGAAGGGCTTGATGATGTAGTCAATGGCACCGGCTCGCATCGCTTCTGCCGCAAGATAGGCCTGACGCTCATTAACCAGGATCACGCAATCAATGCCGCTAAAATCATGCACCAATTGAGGACCTACTTCGGTCATGAGATCCATGTCGAGCAGGATTAAATCAACGGAACGGCTGCCGAGAATTAATTTCGACTTGCGAATAGAGTCACAGCGGGAAACAGCATATCCCTGTGCTGCCAATATTCCTTCAATATCGTTCCCATCGGCCATAGATGAGCTGATTAACAATAAATGGGGATCTTTCCCAAGACTGGCCGGTCTTGAGCTTTTTTTGATAGATACATCCGAAAGCATATGAACCCGAACCCGTGATTGTGGATAAAACAATCAACAGAACTGAAATGCCGAAATAAAAGACGCACAGGTACGCTGGCGCTTCTAACGAGCACCTAGATCAAACCAGTGTTATATCAAGGCGGTAACAATGGCCTTGGCAACCCCGCTATCATGAGCATTTCTGCTTTTAGACCGGAGGCTTTGCGTCCTGACTTTTCAGTTCAGTTTGCCTTTTTCATGCGACTGCCCGTATTTGGACAAGACAGCACCAAATTAGTGGTGACTGCTGAGTGACACATGTGAATTGTTATATTTGTTATTTATCTTTGACGACCGAATGCGTCAAAAACAGTCACATCATAACGGCTTACAATTACAATTCAAGTAGATAGGCGGAATATATTCTTCCCATTTGCCTATTAACATGGCAGCCCTGTTTCAGCCTAGCGTGCCAATAACCTCCACTCTCAACTCTTCCGGTATTTCATTATATGAGAGCACTTTGAGACCTTTTGCAAAAGATCGGGCATAACGCGCGATCAAGGGTCTAAGTTGCGGCATCACGACCAGTACCGGGGCATATCCTTGCTGCTGCAGCTGCTCTTTAACCAGCGGCATATTTTGCTGCAACTGTGCCAGCAGTTGCGGATCAACCGGAAAACTGTCCAGCTGGATTTTCCCCTGCTGCTGCGACTGGTTCATGGCCGCCAGCAAGGTCTGCTCAAGACGGTCATCGAGCGTGAAGGTGGCAAGCACATCACGGCTGCCAATCGCCTGTCTCACAATCTGGCGCTTCAAGGCGCAACGAACATCGGAAGCAAGCAGCACGGGATCCTTGGTCAGCTCGCTGGCATCGAGCAAGGTCGTCGCCACCGTGCGTATATCGGTCAGGCTGACCTGTTCCTTTAGCAATTGCCGAAAAACTCGCAACTGCTGCATCTGGGTCAGGGCCAGATTGAGCTCCTCCGCCAGACGGGGCGACTGAGCTGCAAGATGTTGCCCCAGCTTGCCCACCTCATCATGACCGAAGAGGGCATCAAGCTGCTCACGCAGCAGCTTGCTGGCGTGGGTCGCGATCACCGTTGCCGAATCCACCACCGAATAGCCAAGATTCAATGCCTTGGCCTTGTTCTCCGGTGAAATCCAGACTGCGCTCATGCCATATGCAGGATCCTGGGTCAGCTCCCCATCCAGCGAACCATAGGTCTCGCCGCTGCTGATGGCCATCAGACGCTGGCAATCAACATTGCCGGACGCCAGTGCCACACCGGAGAGCTTGATCCGGTACTGATCGGGTTGCAGCTGCAAATTGTCGCGAACCCGGATCTCGGGCAGCAGAAAACCGTACTGCTCCGATAGGGTTTTGCGAATACCGCGCACCCGGGCCAGCAGCTCGGCGCCTTTGTCAGCTTCCGCCAGCGGCACCAACCGATAACCCAGTTCGATGGCGACGGTATCGACCGGCGGCAGATCCTGCCATTCCAGCCCTTGTGGTTCCGGCTGGGCAATCTGGCGAGCCAGCTCCTGCGCGGCATCCAGATCCGGGGTATTGACCGCCCGCTTGCTCACGCTCCAGCCAGTCCAGGCCAGTACGGCGGCAAAGCTGAGGAAGGCCAGCATCGGCATGCCCGGCACCAGCCCCAGTACCAGCATGATGGCAGCGGCAGTGTAGATGACGCGGGGAGAAGCCAGGATCTGGTCACCCACCTGATCCGCCATCTCACCTTCATCGCTGACCCGGGTCACAATGATGGCGGCAGCAGTAGACATCAGCAGCGAGGGGATCTGGGCCACCAGACCGTCACCGATGGTCAGCAGGGCATAGCGCTGGAAGGCTTCGGCAACCGGCAGGGCATGCTGGAAAATACCGATGGCAAGGCCGCCGACCAGGTTGATGATGAGCACCAGCATGCCGGCAATCGCATCACCGCGCACAAACTTGGAGGCACCATCCATCGCCCCGTAGAAGTCAGCTTCACGGGCAATCTCGTCCCGTCTCGCCCGCGCCTGATGCTGATCCATTGTGCCGGCATTGAGGTCGGCATCGATGGCCATCTGCTTGCCCGGCATCGCATCCAGGGTAAAGCGGGCAGACACCTCGGAGATCCGCTCCCCACCCTTGGTGATCACCACAAAGTTGATGATCATCAGGATCACGAAGACCACCAGACCGACGACATAGTTGCCGCCGATCACCACCTCGCCAAACGCCTGAATCACCTTGCCCGCCGCTTCATGGCCCTCATGGCCATGCAGCAGCACCACGCGGGTCGAGGCCACGTTGAGCGACAGCCGCATCAGGGTTGCCACCAGCAACACCGTGGGGAAGACGGAGAAGTCGAGAGGGCGACGCGCCGATACGGAGACCAGCAGCACCAGTACCGCCAACACAATGTTGAAGGTAAAGAGGGCATCCAGCAGCCAGCCCGGCAGCGGCAATATCATCATGGCCAGAATGGCCAGCAGCATCATCGGGATCGCGGTATAGGATTGGGTCAATACACGCCAGTTCACAACTTACCTCTCAGGTTGACGTAATTCGGGCGGCACATGCAAAGGAGCAAGCGGGTTTGGCTTTCGCCCCTTGCCGGCCTGATACGCCCTCAACTGCAATACATGATTCAAGACATAAGCCACCGCGGTATAGAGACCCGCCGGTACTTCCTGATCTATCCGGGTGGAGTAGTAGATGGCACGGGTCAGCTCCGGCAGACTCATCACCATCTTGTCATGCTGTTTGGCCACCTGACGGATCCGCTCAGCCATGCCATCAACCCCCTTGGCAATCACGAACGGGGCATTGGCCCGCTGGGGATCATATTTGATGGCCACCGCATAGTGGGTCGGGTTGACGATGATCACATCCGCCTGCGGTACGCGTTGCTCGATACGGGCACGAGCCAGCATGGCCTGCACCTGACGGATCCGTGCCTTGATTTCCGGGCGACCTTCGCTGTTCTTGTGCTCATCCTTGACCTCCTGCTTGGTCATCCGCAACTGCTTGTTCAGCGACCAGCGCTGATAGGGCACATCCAGCACGGCGATCAACATCTGCACGCCACCAAGCAAGATGAATGCCTGAGAGAGGATCCGCAGCGCCTGCTCCATGGCGGCCTGGGGTGGCATCCGGTTCATCATCAGCAACGTGGGCCACTGATGCTGGAGCAGCAGTGCCAGCGTGGAGCCAATCAGCAGAATTTTCAGTACCGACTTCAGCAGCTCCATCAGGCTGTGGCTCGAGAACATCCGCTTGAGCCCCTTGAGTGGGTTCAGCTTCTCGGCACTGGGGAAGATCTTCTTCCAGGTCAGTACCATGCCCCCCGGCAACGAGCTGAGCAGGACCAGCATCAGAGCCAGAAAAGCAAACAGCGGCAGCAGCACCCACAACATGTTGAGCAAGGCTTCCGCCGTCCAGTGCACCATCATTTGCGGATCCCTGGCTCCTTGCCAGTCGAACCGTTGTGGCCGTTTCATCAACTCGGCGAAGAAGCGGCCAAAGCTGGGCACCATCCACTGCATGGCAAAGCCGCCGAGCAGCAACAGTCCCGCCGAACTGAGCTCCTTGGAGCGCGCGATCTGACCCTCTTCCCGTGCCTTGCGCAGTTTCTGGGAAGAGGCCTCTTCGGTTTTATCCTGGGCGCTGTTCTGGCTCATGAGGGGGTCAGGGCTCGCAGTTGTTCCAGCACGCGAGTCACCAGCTCAAGGTAACGGGAAGGGACTCCGCTAATTGAGATAGCCATGGTGAGCAGCCCGAGCAGCAGCGTCATGGGGAAACCGAGCGAGAAGATGTTCAGCGAAGGGGCCGTCCGATTCATGACGCCAAAGGTCAGGTTGACCATCAACATGGCAACCACGGCAGGCAGGGTGAGGATCAGTGCCGCGCCGATACACCAGCCGAACAGACCGACCACCCCTTTCATGTCGAGCAGGTCGAGGGAAGAACCGGGTGGCCAGCTGCGCAGGCTCTGCACCAGCACATCCAGCGTCACCAGATGGCCATTCAGGCCAAGAAACAGCAGTGAGCAGAAGACCAGCATCAACTGGCTGACGATGGGTGCGGTGTCACCATTGCTGGGGTCATTCATCACCGCCATCGCCAACCCCATCTGCATGGAGAGGATCTGGCCAGCCATGGTCATGATCATGAACAGCATCTGGACGCAGAGCCCGAACAGCAACCCGAACAGCAGCTGCTCTACAGCCAATACCAGAGCACCGGTGCTGAAGGGGTCAACGACTGGCATCCCCTTGAGCATGGGGGCAATCAGCAGGCTGACGATCAGCGCCAGCAGCAGACGAACTTGCGGCGGCACCCGACCGTCACCGAATACCGGCATGACCCAAAAAGCAGAACCAATCCGCAAGAATGGCCACCACCACTGCCCCAGCCAGGCCGTCAGATCGGCAGCGCTGAGGGACAAGAGGGAGTTCATCCGATGAGTCCGGGTATCTTCAAAAACAGGTCGTGGAACAGGGTTGTGATCTGCGATAGCAGCCAGTTCCCAGTGAAGATGAGCGTCATCAGGGTCACCAGAAAACGGGGTAAAAAGCTGAGGGTCTGCTCCTGGATCTGGGTCGCAGCCTGAAACACACTGACGACCAGGCCCACAATCAGCCCCGGCACGATCAGCACAGAGACCATCACCACGACGAGATTGACGGCGCCGCCAACCAGCGCCACGCTCTGCTCCGGCGTCATGTCAGCCTCCCCCGCCAAAGCTGGCTGCAAGGGTACCGACCGTCATCGACCAGCCATCGACCAGTACAAACACCATCAGCTTGAATGGCAAGGAGATGATCAGCGGCGAGAGCATCATCATCCCCATCGCCATCAGCACGCTGGCCACCACCAGATCGATCACCAGAAACGGAATAAACAGCATAAAGCCGATCTGAAATGCGGTATTCAACTCACTCAATACAAACGCAGGCAACAGCACCCCGAAAGGAACATCCTGCTTGGCCACCGTTGTTGGTTCACCGGAGATACGCAGCATCTGTTCCAGATCCGGCTCGCGGGTCTGCGCCAGCATAAAGGTGCGCAGCGGTTTCTCTGCGCGAGCAACCCCTTCCGACAGGGTGATCTCATCCCTGTCAAACGGGACAAAGGCATTCTGGTATATGTCGGTCCAGACCGGACGCATGATAACCAGAGTCAGGATGAGGCTGATCCCGATCAGCACCCGGTTGGGAGGACTCTGCTGCAAACCGAGCGCCTGCCGCAAGATGGCCAGCACTATGATGATCCGGGTAAAACTGGTCATCATCAGCAACAGGGTCGGCAACAACCCCAGCACTGTCATGAAGAAGAGGATCTGCAACTTGATGTTGTAATCCTCGCCACCTGCTGCCCCCGGAGCTACCGAGAACAGGGTCATGTCAGCCCCCCAGCCAGGCAGGGAGAAGAGCAGCAGGGTCAGCAGCAGGTAACGCATCAGTCGTCCATGCCACCCAGCAGTTTGGCATCGATTACATCAACCAGACGCAAGCCATACTTGCCGTTGACGACGACCACTTCCTCCTTGGCAAGCAGGCGGCCATTGACCCGGACATCCAGCGGCTCGCCCGCCAGTTTGTCCAGCTCAATCACGGCGCCCTCTTCCACCCGCATCAGGTCACCCAGAGGCACTTCGGTACTGGCTACCTCAAGGGTCACCTTGACCGGGATCTGGCGGAAGAAAGAGAGATCCCGCTGCTTGCTGCTACTGGTCGGCGCCATGTAGTCGGCGGCACTGGGCATGCTGATATCGTCACCAAACAGTTGATCCAGTCCATCCAGATCCAGCGGGTCATTCATATTGTGCTCGCTCATGATTCGATTTACTCCTCTACCACAGTCGCAACCTGGTAGACCAGACTGCCTTTATGTTCTGCTATGCGCCCGTTGAAGCAGGGGCGGTTACCAATCAGGGCGGGCACCATCTCAGGCAGATCCAGCGACAGCACATCTCCCACCTTGAGGCACTCCAGATCGGCCAGCGTCATCGACAGCTGCCCCATGACCACCCGCAGCCGGACCGGAACATGGCTCAATACCTGTTCCAGCTCTCCCTCGGGCAAGGCAATCCCTTCCTGAGAGTCGGATTCTTCGGACGGAAGCAACCACATCTGCCACTGGTGGGTGCAATTGCCGGCTTGCAGGGTGGCACGGGTAGTCCACAGCTGACGGGTCGGCATGGCATCCTGCGGGATAATATTGATCTGCCACTCAAGATCTCCCAGCCCGAGGCAGGAGCACCAGATATCGACCTGATAGTGACAGAGTCGTTGCAGCAGGCGTTGTTCGGTATCGGTCACCCCTTTTCCGGCAGGAAGCGCCTCCTCTTTCTGATGGAGCGTGCCACCAAAAAAGAGAACGGCCAGACGGTAGATCACCAGAGGAGAGATGGAAAAATATACAGCGCGCTGGGGATCAACCCGGGATGTAGCCTCGACCCAGAGTTGTGGCTCGGCAACATCGGCGACACTGGAGGCGGCGAACTCGCCATAGGCCAGCTCACAATCAGCACTGTTGAAAAGTTGGGCCATGCAGCCGGCGACCTGCAGAGAAAAGGTGCTCAACTGGGCGTTAACCTGCTTGAGACGAGTGCGGTTTACCCGATCGATACCCAGCAGATCATAACGAGGAAGGGCTTTGCCTTGCTCGGCTCCGAGCAGGCGGGAAGGTGTGTGCACTGCACCGCTTGATGACATTAAAAATCCACCCTGACCATTTCATCTTCCCTTGCCGTCAGCCCCTTCGGTGGGGGATGCAGCATGATAGATACAACTCATCCAACCGGGTCATAGCGACCAAAAAGAGGCCGAACTTTATTACAAATTCAAAAATGCTGCCACGCGCCACATCATGTTGTGACATGTAAAAAATCCCGGTGCCGCTAAGCACCGGGATTTATCGTGACGGGTCACGCAGAATTGGGTCGGAGTCGGCCTGTAAGCCGGGTTCTGTACCGGGTTGCCCCGGGTAGCAATCATTCCTCTAGGCCAGCAATCGCTCGCTGGCTCAAGCAACCTACCCGCCCCCAACGCGGGCCGCGCCAATAGGGGCCTATTTGGTCTTGCTTCGGGTGGAGTTTACCGTGCCACGAACTGTTGCCAGTCGCGCGGTGCGCTCTTACCGCACCCTTTCACCCTTACCTGATCCCTTGCGGGCCATCGGCGGTCTGCTCTCTGTTGCACTGGTCGTAGGCTCGCGCCCCCCAGGCGTTACCTGGCACCCTGCCCTATGAAGCCCGGACTTTCCTCCCCTCCGCCCGTCTGTCCCGAGGGACACAACGACGAAGCAGCGATTGCCCAGCCAACTCCGAGGCGCGGATTATAGCCTCGTGATGCGGGCGGGGTAAACCGGCAATTCCCGTTTACGGCAATTAATAGTGGTCGAGGCCGTACTTGTAGAGGGCATTCTTCTTCACACCGTGGATCTCGGCGGTCAGTGCGGCTGCTTTTTTGAGCGGCAGCTCGGCAACCAACAGACCCAAAGTACGGATTGCCTCGGCCGGCAGCTCCTCTTCCTCTTTACTGGCGCCGGCAACCACCAGCACGATCTCGCCACGGCAGCGGTTTTCATCTTCGCCAAGCCAGGTCAGCATCTCGGAGGCGGGCAAGCCATGGATGGATTCGAACGTTTTGGTCAGTTCACGGCACACCACCACCTGGCGCTCGCCAAGGATGCGAGCAATCGCTTCCACCGTATCCTGTACCCGGCGCGGAGATTCGTAGAACACCAGCGAACGGGTATCTTCGATAACGGCTTGCAGGCGATCGTCACGCCCTTTGCTCTTGGCCGGCAGGAAACCTTCGAAAGCAAACCGGTCGGTGGGCAGGCCAGCAGCGCTGAGCGCCGTGATGGCGGCGCAGGGGCCTGGCAGTGGCACCACCTTGACCCCGGCTTCGCGACAGCGGGTGACCAGATGATAACCGGGGTCGCTGATGAGCGGGGTACCCGCATCGGAGACCAGAGCGACACTCTTGCCCTCTTTGATCCGGCCGATCAGCACATCGGCTTTCTGCTGCTCGTTGTGATCGTGCAGCGCGAAGGTCGGCACCGAGATTTGGTAGTGGCTGAGCAGAATGCCGGTGTGGCGGGTATCTTCGGCGGCGACCAGGTCGACGCTGCGCAGAGTATCCAGCGCACGCTGGGTAATGTCAGCCAGATTGCCGATCGGAGTGGGCACTATATACAGGGTTGGGATGTCACTCATGGGATCTCCGAGTGCCCCGACAATTGTGTCGCCATATTGCCCCGTTTACACTATGGGGAATTTCAACACTGGTCGGGGAATGAACTTGAACCGGGTTACAAAGCAGCTAAGTGTATCACGACTCTTCGGCATCCTACTCGCGGCAATCCTGCTGGCCGCCTGTGCGTCGGAGCCCAATCAACCTTCGGGGCAGTCTGGCATGCCGTCAGCCTTCTCGGATTTGACCAAGAATGCCCAGTGGTATCTGGAGCAGGTCGATCCCGCCAAACCGGCTGAAGCCTTTACCTGGCAGATGCTGGCAGCGCGTAGCTATCTGGCGCTCGGTCAGGCCAAACCGGCCTCGGCGCTGTTCCAGCAGTTGCAAAAGCAGGCCAAGGAGCCAGCCCAGAAGGCGCAGTTGCAGTTGCTGCAAGCCCACCTGCTGCTGGCACAAGGCCATGCCAATCAGGCGCTGATCCTGCTGGAAGGCAAGCCTGAGGTTGCGCTGGATGCCGATACCCAGAAGGATTGGTATCGTCAGCGCGTGGTACTGCAGCTCGACATCAACAACAAGTTTGGTGCCGCCAAGTCACTGATTGCACTGGAGCCCTACCTCAACCAGAGCGAGCAGGCCACCAACCATCAGCAGATCTGGTCGCTGCTCAAGAGCATGACCCCTTCTACCCTGCAGGCGCTGGAAGAGGCCCCGGCTCCTGACGTAACCACCGGCTGGCTTCGTCTGGCGGCACTGGTCAACGAGTTCGGTGCCCAGCCCAACCTGCTCGCCCGTCAGCTGGCTGGCTGGAAGCGCGACTTCCCCAACCACCCGGCCCAGAAAGATATGCCGGCGGGTCTTGGCGATCTGACTGCTACTGCTGCCAGCACCTCGGTGCAGCAGATTGCGGTGCTGCTCCCCCTCTCCGGTAATCTGGAGCCGCAGGGCGCCGCCATCCGCAACGGTATGCTGATGTCCTACAAGGAGAATCAAGGTCAATTTACCCTGAACTTCTACGACACCCAGAGCAAACCGACCATCGACCTCTACAAGCAGGCGATTCAGGAAGGGGCGG
This sequence comes from Aeromonas jandaei, assembly GCF_037890695.1. Lineage (NCBI taxonomy): Bacteria > Pseudomonadati > Pseudomonadota > Gammaproteobacteria > Aeromonadales > Aeromonadaceae > Aeromonas > Aeromonas jandaei. The sequence continues at coordinate 467,885 of NZ_CP149571.1, forward strand.
ACATGATCATCGGCCCGCTGCTCAAAGACCGGGTCGAGGAGCTGCTCAAGGCCAACCCGACTGTGCCGGTTCTGGCGCTCAACGAGCTGGACAAGCCGATCGTCAACGACAGCACCTACTACTTCTCTCTCTCTGCCGCCGCAGATGCCGCGCAGGCTGCGCAGTACCTTTATACCCAGGGCTATCGCAAGCCGCTGCTGATCGCCGCCCAGGGGCGTATCGGCTACAGCAGCATCAAGGCCTTTGAACAGGCCTGGGCAACCGTGAGCCAGGATAAGCCGGTAGTCGCCACCTTTGGCGGTCGCAACGAAGTTCAAGGCATGGTTAAAAACGCTCTGAGCGGCCGTTCTACTGCCCGTGCCGGCCAGGTTGTCCAGCTTTCCGACGCCGCACCGCGCAGCATCGATGTGGTCTACATCGTGGCCAACCCGCTGGAAACCCGGATGATCAAGCCCTACGTGGATGTCTCCGTCAATCCGATGGGCAGCCTGCCTATCTTCACCGGCCCGCGCGGCTATGACAGCGCTGCGACCGAAGTGACCTCCGAACTCAACGGCATGCGTATCGCCGATATGCCGCTGCTGCTCGGTGGTTACGAGAAGCAGCGCGAGCAAATTGCCCTGCTCTGGCCGCAGACCCAGGGCGACCTGCTGCGCCTGTTTGCCATGGGCTATGACGCCGTCGCACTGGCGGAAAATCTGCAACAGATGCGCAAGGTGGGCGGCATGCAGCAGTCCGGCATGAGTGGCCAGCTGAGCGTCGATGCCCAGGGCAATATCGTGCGGATGCTGAGCTGGGCCACCTACCAGAACGGCAAGCTGGTCGACGAGAATGCAGTCCAGCAGCTGGAGGAGCCAGCCAATGAAGGAGCTGTTAGCTCGGATGCGCCAGCAATTGCAGAACCTGTTCCCGCTCCCGTCGAGCAAGGGACAGCACTTTGAGCTAGTGGCTGAACGCTGGCTGCAGGCTCAGGGTCTGCAGCCGGTAACCCGCAACTACCGCTGCCGGGGTGGCGAAATCGATCTCATCATGCACCAGGGCCAGACCCTGGTGTTTGTTGAGGTGAGGTACCGGGCCTCTGCCAGCCATGGTGGAGCAGCCAGTTCGGTCACCCGGGCAAAACAGCGCAAGATCATGCTGGCAGCGCGCCACTATTTGAAGCAACATGCCATCAACGAGGCCAGCCAGGCCTGTCGATTCGATGTGATCGCGTTCGAGGGAGACCAGCCAGACTGGATCCGGAACGCATTTTAAGAGGACCCTATGACAGACCGCATCAAAGAGAACTACACCGAAAGCATCCAGACCAAGATTGCAGCCGCCGAGGCGCTGCCGGATGCCATCCATACTGCAGCCCAGATGATCACCATCTGCCTGCTCAATGGCCACAAGGTGCTGGCATGCGGTAACGGCCCTTCTGCCGCACTGGCGCAGCTGTTCATCTCCGAACTGGTCAACTGCTACGAGACCCAGCGCCCCTCCCTGCCCGGTATGGCGCTGACCCCCGACATGGCGACCATCAGCGCCATCGCCACCGATCACGGTTTCGAAGAGGTCTACGCCAAGCAGATCCGCGCGCTGGGTCAGCCGGGTGACATTCTGGTGGTGATCACCACCTCGGGTCACAGCCGCAGTCTGATCAAGGCGGCGGAAGCTGCGCTCTCCCGCGACATGACCATAGTGGTACTCAGTGGTGGTGACGGTGGCGAGATGGCCGGTCTGCTGGGACCGAACGATGTGGAGATCCGCGTACCATCCGCCCGTCGGCCTCGCATTCTGGAAGTGAACCTGTTGACCCTGCACTGCCTGTGTGATCTCATCGACCAGACTCTTTTCCCGCAACAGGAAGATTGAAACCATGAACAAGCAGATCCTCATTCTTGGCCTGCTGGCCGGTTCCCTGCTGCTGCAAGGCTGTGCGGCTGTAGTAGTTGGCGGCGCAGCCGGTACTGCCAAGGCCTCAGGCGATCGCCGCACCCTGGGCGCCCAGTGGGATGATCAGGCCATCGAGCTCAAAGCAGCCAACCTGCTGGCCGACAACAAACCACTCAGCGCTGCCAGCAAGATCAGCGTCTACAGCAACAATGGCCGCGTGTTGCTGGTCGGCCAGACACCTTCTGACGTGTACAAACTGGAGGCAGGCAAAATCGTCGGCCGCATCGAAGGGGTTCGCCACGTCTATAACGAGTTGCGTCTTGGTCAACCAGCCAGCTTCACCACCCGCAGCAATGACTCCTGGATCACCTCCAAGGTGAAAGCCGATATGTTCGGCACCAAGAACTTCGACAGCACCAAGGTGAAGGTCGTGACCGAAGATAGCGAGGTATTCCTGATCGGTCTGGTTACGCGCCAGGAGGGGGAACAAGCCGTCGAGATCGCTCGCCACGTCAACGGCGTGAAGCGCGTAATCAAAGCCTTCGAGTACGCTCAAAACTGATGATGCGAAGCGGATATAAAAAAACGCAGCCAACCGGCTGCGTTTTTTATTTGATCACTTTCAGGGTCGGACGACCGCTTGGACGCGGCGGTTCCGGCTCTGGCTCCACCGGCGCCTCGGCCTGCTCCAGCCAGATGTCATAGCCAGGCTCGGGCGGGAACATGGTGCCCACACCGTTTTCCCTGGCATGAATGGCCAGCACGGCCGCCATCGGGATGTAAACCTGCTGGGAGACACCGCCAAAGCGGGCGCTGAAGCTGATCGCTTCGTTATCCATGTGATACTGCACCACGGCACGTGGCGCTATGTTCAGCACAATCTGCCCATCCTGAGCGAACTGCATCGGTACCATCACATGGGGGATGTTGACGTTGACCACCAGATGGGGAGTCAGGTCATTGTCCAGCAACCAGTCATAAAACGCCCGTAACAAGTACGGGCGGCTCGGGGTCATTGTCGGTTCCATGCTCATACGCCGGCACGGATCTCGCGCTCGGCCTCGGTCAGGGAAGCCTGGAAGGACTCACGCTCGAACAGGCGAACCATGTAGGCCTTGAGCTCTTTGGCACCACGACCGGTCAGGTCGATGCCAAGGCTCGGCAGACGCCACAACAGCGGAGCCATGTAGCAATCCACCAGACCAAACTCTTCGCTCATGAAGTAGGGCATCTCACCGAAGATCGGGGCGATGGCCAGCAGGTTGTCCCGCAGCTCGTTGCGCGCAGCATCGGCATCGGTGCCGGCCATGATCTTGTCGGCCAGCGAGTACCAGTCCAGCTCGATGCGGTGCATCATCAGACGGCTGTTACCACGGGCTACCGGGTAGACAGGCATCAGGGGCGGATGAGGGAAACGCTCGTCCAGATACTCCATGATGATGCGCGAGGTATAGAGTGCCAGCTCGCGATCAACCAGGGTCGGTACAGAGTTGTAGGGGTTCAGCTCAGCCAGTTCATCCGGCAAGTTGGCAGGGTCAACCTGGCAAATATCCACGCTAACACCCTTCTCCGCCAGGACAATACGCACCTGATGGCTGAACATATCGTTGGCACCGGAAAACAGCGTCATTACCGAACGCTTATTGGCAGCTACAGCCATTGAACCCTCCCGTCATTTAAAAGCAGAAACGGCAATGAAGCCTCTATGGTCTTCATTGCCGTGCATTATATTACCCGGATCTGGTCGCTTAGTGAACGTCGCGCCAGAATTCCTTCTTCAACAGCACAGTGAAGATGAAGAAGATCACGATGAAACCAAGTACCCAGAAGCCCATGCGTTCGCGCTCCTGTTTGACCGGTTCAGCCGAGTAGACCAAGAAGTTTACCAGATCCAGCACCGTCTGATCATACTCTTCGTTATTCATTTCACCATTGCCGTCAGATTTGATGCTGACAACCTGCTGGGTCTCGACTCCATCGACCGTATGGGTGGCGAACTCGGCGCGCGGAGTACCCTGCAGCGGCTCCAGCACGTGCGGCATGCCCACGGACGGGAACACCACGTTGTTCACGCCAAACGGACGGGTCGGATCCACGTAGAACGAGCGCAGATAGGTGTAGATCCAGTCCGCACCACGCACACGGGCAACCAGCGTCAGATCGGGAGGCGCCGCACCAAACCACTTGGCCGCATCCTTGTCGTGCACCGAGTTTTCCATCAGGTCACCAATCTTGGCACCGTTTACGATGAGATTGGATGCCATCAGATCTGCCGGGATCCCCAGATCCTCGGCCACCCGGTTGTAACGCTGATACTGGGTGCTGTGGCACCCGAAGCAGTAGTTCATGAACGTGGCCGCACCACGCTGCAGCGACGCCTTGTCACTCAGGTCATAGTTGGCCTTATCCAGATGCACGGCTCCGGTATTGGCAAACACCAGAGATGGCAGCAGGGTCAGCACTGCAAATATTATTTTTTTCATTTAAATGTCACCCTTTCTGGCAGCGGCTTGGTGCTTTCGTTCTTGCTATAGAAGAACAGCAGGACAAAGAAACCGAAGTAACCCAAGGTACACACCTGAGCGATCAGGGTCAGGGTCGGGGTCGACGGCAGCACACCCAGAACACCCAGGATGATGAAGCAGACCACGAACTGGGCGATGTTCAGCTTGTGCAGCTTGCTGCGATAGCGCACCGAACGCACCTTGCAGCGATCCAGCCAGGGCAGCAGGAACAGCACCACGATGGAGAGACCCATCATGATGACACCCAGCAGCTTGTCGGGTACGGCACGCAAAATCGCGTAGAAGGGGGTGAAGTACCACACAGGCGCAATGTGAGCCGGTGTCTTCAGGCCGTTGGCCACTTCAAAGTTCGGCTTCTCTAGGAAGTAACCCCACATGTCCGGTTTGAAGAAGATGATGGCGCAGAAGAAGAACAGGAAGCCGGCGACGCCGATCATGTCCTTGACGGTGAAGTAAGGGTGGAATGCCACCGCATCCAGCGGCCAGCCGTTCTCGTCCTTGTGCTTCTTGATGTCGATGCCGTCCGGGTTGTTGGAGCCTACTTCATGCAGCGCCAGGATGTGCATCGCAACCAGCATCACCAGCACCAGCGGCAACGCAATGACGTGCAGCGCAAAGAAGCGGTTCAGGGTGGCGCCGGAGATAACGTAGTCACCGCGGATCCACAGTGTCAGATCGTCGCCGATAACCGGAATGGCGCCGAACAGCGAGATGATGACCTGAGCCCCCCAGAAGGACATCTGACCCCACGGCAGTAGATAGCCCATGAAGGCTTCCGCCATCAGGCAGAGGAAGATCAGCATGCCGAAGATCCACAGCAGCTCGCGCGGCTTCTGGTAGGAGCCGTAGATCATGCCGCGGAACATGTGCAGATAGACCACTATGAAGAACGCGGATGCGCCGGTTGAGTGCATGTAACGCAGCAGCCAGCCGTAATCCACATCCCGCATGATGTACTCGACGGAGGCAAAGGCGCCTTCCGCAGAGGGGTTGTAGTTCATGGTCAGCCAGATACCGGTGATGATCTGGTTGACCAGCACCAGCATCGCCAGGGAGCCGAAAAAGTACCAGAAGTTAAGGTTTTTCGGTGCCGGATACTTGGCCATGTGGTCGTTGTACATGGCAGTGAGCGGGAACCGGTAGTCGATCCAGCCCATCAGTTTGCTCAACATGATCAGGCCTCCTTGCCGTCGGCACCGACCAGAATGGTGGTGTCGTTGATGAATTTATATGGCGGAATGACCAGGTTCAGTGGTGCAGGCACCCCCTGGAATACACGGCCAGCCATATCGAACTTGGAGCCATGGCACGGGCAGAAGAAGCCGGATGTGACCCCTTGCACCTGCTCGCCAAAGCTGTCCGGCAAATAGGAGGGCGAACACCCGAGGTGGGTGCAAATGCCTACCGCCACGAAGATTTCCGGCTTGATGGATCTATATCCGTTGTGGGCATAGTCAGGCTGTTGCGGCTCTTCGGATGAGGGATCCCGCAGCTTGTCGTCATGCGCAGAGAGCGCATCCAGCGTCTGCTTGGTGCGGTTCACCACCCAGACCGGCTTGCCTCGCCACTCGACACGGATGAGCTGACCCGGTTCCAACTTGCTGATATCGACTTCAACCGGGGCACCTGCGGCTTTGGCCTTGGCACTCGGGTTCCATGATTTTATAAACGGCACTGCGGTAAACGCAGCTCCTACCCCGCCAACGGCAACCGTTGACCAGGTAAGAAATCTGCGGCGACCGGTATCAACTGGCGCATTGCTCATCCAAAAACTCTCCCATGTGGACTCCGCACATTCTTATTGTGTCCCTGTTCCCCTTTTCCCGTGACAACAGCGGCGGAAGCTGGAGTTACAATTGCCACAGAAAAACCGAGGAAATTTTAAAGAAAAGATAACAACTTGACAAGAAAGAGAGGTAGTCCCAGAAAACAATAAATATACAATTTTTTGTCTTTTGTGACGTATGGTTAGCATTGCGGCAGGAAAGATCACCAATAAAAAAAGCCTGGCAGTTGCCAGGCTTTTTTGACACTCGAAAGAGTGAGTACCAGAAGCGAATTAACGCTTGGAGTACTGCGGACGCTTACGAGCTTTGTGCAGACCGACTTTCTTACGCTCAACCTTACGGGCATCACGAGTAACAAAGCCAGCTTTACGCAGTTCGGAACGCAGGGTTTCGTCGTACTGCATCAGAGCACGAGTGATACCGTGGCGGATCGCACCAGCTTGACCGGAGATGCCACCACCGTTAACGGTGATGTACAGATCCAGTTTCTCGGTCATCTCAACCAGTTCCAGCGGCTGACGAACTACCATGCGGGCAGTCGGACGGCCGAAGTACTGCTCCAGGGAGCGCTGGTTGATTACGATCTTACCGCTACCCGCTTTGATAAATACGCGAGCAGTGGAGCTTTTGCGACGGCCGGTACCGTAGTATTGATTTTCTGCCATGTTGCCAGTTCCCGATTAGATATCCAGTACTTGAGGTTGCTGAGCAGCGTGAGCGTGCTCGGCGCCTGCGTAAACTTTCAGTTTACGGAACATGGCACGGCCCAGAGGACCGTTTCGGCAGCATGCCTTTAACAGCAGCTTCGATTACCATTTCCGGTTTACGCTGAATCAGCTTGTCGAAGCTGATGGACTTGATACCACCCGGGAAACCGGAGTGAGCGTGGTACATTTTGTCGGTAGTTTTCTTACCGGTAACACGTACCTTCTCAGCGTTTACAACGATGATGTAATCACCGGTGTCAACGTGCGGAGTGTATTCAGCTTTGTGCTTACCACGCAGACGAGCAGCGATCTCGGTTGCGATACGACCCAGAGTTTTACCTTCTGCGTCCACAATGTACCAGTCACGTTTTACGGTTTCTGGCTTGGCAACGAAAGTTTTCATTAAGTTAAACCCAATTACCTGTTACAGACCCAATTGTTTATGGGGGCTCTCCCACAAACAACAAACGATGGCCTACCTGTACCCCTTCGAATACAAGTAAAGCTTAAAGTGTTGCTGTCTTATCGACAGCTGTAACGTGGGCCGGGCGATTATAAGTGAAGTTGCCTTAAATATCACCTGCTAATTTCACTGCCATGAAGCTAGCAAATGTCGCCCGGCCCTACCTGCCGCAGATGCCCATCCGACTGGCAGGCGCGGTATTGTGACTAAGGAAGGTGCACTCTGGCAAGGTATTCGTGCGATTGCATTTCCTGAAGCCGAGAAAGACAGCGCTGGAATTCGAAATTCAGCAGCCCTTCACCATAGAGTTCCGTCATGGGCACGGCGGCCGACATGATGAGTTTGACATGCCGTTCATAGAACTCGTCGACCATGGCGATGAAGCGGCGGGCCGCGTCATCCGTGCCTCTGCCCATTGGTTGAACATTGGCCAGCAGCACGGTGTGGAACAGCCGGGCCAACTCGATATAGTCGTTCTGGGAGCGGGGAGTACAGCAAAGTTGCTCGAAATCCATATAGAGCACCCCTTCTCCCATCCCCAGCGACGTCAGCTGACGATGATTGACCTCGAAACGCTCCCCGGAGGCCTCGTGCCCCCCGGTTAATTGCTGGAAATAGCGATCGAGATTCGTTTTTGCCTGCAGATCCAGCGGGCAGTGATAAATCTCGGCCTGCTCCAGTGTCCGCAGGCGATAGTCGATGCCGCCGTCCACGTTAAGTATTTCGCAATGGCGCTCGATAAGCTCGATGGCTGGCAGAAAACGGGCTCGCTGCAAGCCGTTGCGGTAAAGATCCTTTGGCGGAATGTTTGAGGTTGCCACCAGCACGACGCCGTGACCGAACAACTCCTGAAACAGCGTGCCCAACAACATGGCATCTGTAATGTCCGAGACGAAAAATTCGTCGAAACAGATGATGTCCGTCTCGCCGGCCAGCTTGGCTGCGACCAGCTTGAGCGGGTCAGCCTGACCGCTCAACGCCTTGAGTTCATCGTGGATACGTTGCATGAAGCGATGGAAGTGACAGCGCATTTTGCGCGTCCCCGGCAGACTGTCGAAAAAAGTATCCATCAGCCAGGTCTTGCCTCTGCCCACTCCACCCCACATATAGATCCCCAGGATAGGCTCCTGCGCACTGGGCTTTTGCAACCAGCCAAACAGCCCGCGGGATCTGGTCGGAGTCGGGCGATGCAGCAAATCCTGATAGAGTCGCTCCAGCCTGCTGATGGCCATCCCCTGAGCGGGGTCGGCATGCACGCCGGGTCGTAGCAGATCCTGTTGGTATTTTTGCTGCGGTGTCATCCTTGAGGGCCTCTCCAACTCCCTGAATAGAGGACAAAATGGTATCACGGCCTCAGGACGCACGGTATAGTGCCAGCAAGGCATGGCGGCTCATCCGGCCGCATGAACACACACTGTTTTAGCTGTAACAAGGAGCATCTATGAGTCTGTCAATTGGGATCCTGCTGGCTGTCGCAGCCTTGATCGTCGGTATCATCATCGGCCGTTTTTCGGTTCGCAGCCGTGACGCCGGTCGTCTGGAACAGGAGCTGAAAAAGGCCCATAAAGAGCTCGAAAACTATCAGGGCCAGATCAATACCCACTTTGCCGACAGTGCGGCACTGATGGAGCAGCTGGCCGAGCAGTATCAAACCCTCTATCGCCACATGGCAGAGCAGAGCAAGTTCCTGGCCAAGGCTCAGGAACCGCTGTTCCGCGAAGTCCTGGTGGAAGAAGAAGAGACCAAGACCGAAGCCGAGCCGGGCGTACCGCCTCGCGACTATGCCGGCGCCTCTTCCGGCCTGCTCAAGTAAACGGGTCAGTCCCTTGCGGAACTAATCGGGAACGTCTGTGGTCTGACCTTGACGATTGCAATGCAACTTTTTCTGGGAGCTGTTTTTCATATGCGTAAACCTCTTTCCATGCTCAGTGTGCTAGCCCTCAGTGTCGGTATCGCCATGTCTGCGGCCCCTGCTCAGGCTGCACTGCCTTCCCTGTTAGGCTCCAACCAGGAGATGCCGAGTCTGGCTCCTGTTCTGGAGCAGGTCACTCCGGCCGTGGTCAACATTTCTGTCTCTGGCAAGAAAGTGACCCGTCAGCGCCTGCCCGAGCAGTTCCGCTTCTTCTTTGGTCCCAACATGCCTGACGAACAGGTGAGCGAGCAGCCCTTCCAGGCGCTCGGCTCCGGCGTCATCATCGATGCCAAGAAGGGCTACGTGATCACCAACGCCCACGTGGTTCACGAGGCGGACGAGATCAAGGTCAACCTGAAAGATGGTCGCGAGTATGCAGCCAAGAAGATCGGTGAGGACAAACAGTCCGACATCGCTCTGCTGCAGATCAAGGCGGAAGATCTGGTGCAGATCAAGTTCGCCGACTCCGACGAGCTGCGGGTCGGTGACTATGCGCTGGCCATCGGCAACCCCTTTGGTCTGGGACAGACCGTCACCTCCGGTATTGTCAGTGCGCTGGGCCGTAGCGGCCTCAACATCGAAAATCTGGAGAACTTCATCCAGACCGATGCAGCCATCAACTCCGGTAACTCCGGCGGCGCCCTGCTCAACCTGCGTGGCGAGCTGATCGGTATCAACACCGCCATTCTGGGCCCCAACGGTGGCAACATCGGCATCGGCTTCGCCATCCCCTCCAACATGGTGCGGGATCTGGCCGACCAGATCGTCAAGTACGGTGAAGTACGTCGCGGCCAGCTGGGTATTACCGGCACCGAGCTCACCTCCGACATCGCCAAGACCTTCGGTTACAACAAGAAGGATGGCGCCTTCGTCAACCAGGTGATGCCGGACTCTGCGGCCGACAAGGCGGGTATCAAGGCGGGCGATATCATCGTCAGCATCGATGGCAAGCCGGTTCGCTCCTTCGGCGAACTGCGCGCCAAGATCGCCACCATGGGCGCCGGCAAGCAGGTCGAGCTGGGGCTGATCCGTGATGGCAAGGCCCAGAGCGCCAAGGTCACCCTGAAGCAGGCCGATGACAGCGAAGTGCGCGCCAGCGCCCTGCACCCGGCACTGGAAGGGGCCAAGCTGAGCACCACTACCGACCCGGTCTCCGGCGTCGCGGTGGCCGATATTGACCCCCGCTCTGCGGCAGCCGCTTCCGGCCTGCAGAAGGGCGATATCATCATCGGGGTCAACCGGGTGCGTATCAACACCCTGGGTGAACTGACCAAAGCGCTCAAGAGCAAGCCGGACGTACTGGCCCTCAACATCCAGCGCGGCGACTCTTCTCTCTATCTGGTAATCCGTTAATCCCCCATCACCCGCGGCACTCGCCGCGGGTGATTTTTATCCATTGATAGTGTTATTCTCTGCCCGCAGCCAGCACGGATGAGAATGACATGAAAATCCCCTCTTTAGTCAGTTACTTGGGCAAGTCTATCGGCTTCGGTTTGACCGTCGCCGCACTGCTGTTGCTGCTGTTTCCCAATTTCCGTGGCGGGGCTCAACTGCCCGGCCTGATCACCAATGCCCGCGAACTGAGCTTCTCCTACGCCGCCCACCGTGCCGGCCCGGCAGTCGTCAACATCTATACCCGCAGCTTTGCCTCCAATCAGGGCAATCGCGGACAGCTGCAGCCACAGGGGCTAGGCTCAGGCGTCATCATGAACCAGCGCGGCTATGTGCTGACCAACTACCACGTCATCGCCGATGCCGATCAGATCATCGTCGCCCTGCAGGATGGCCGCGTCTTCAGCGCCGAACTGGTCGGCACCGATCAGCTCACCGATCTGGCGGTGCTCTACATCGAATCGGACAACCTGCCGGTGATCCCGCAGGATCAGAACAACCAGCCCGAGGTGGGCGATGTGGTGCTTGCCATCGGCAACCCCTACAACGTCGGCCAGACCATCACCCAGGGGATCATCAGTGCGACCGGTCGCACCGGTCTATCCAGCATGGGGCCGGACAGTAATGGCCGGCAGGATCTGCTGCAAACCGATGCCGCCATCAATGCCGGCAACTCGGGTGGCGCGCTGGTCAACGGCCGGGGCGATCTGGTGGGCATCAACACCGCCACCTATCACCTCAACGGCAATCAGGAGAGCTATGGCATCAGCTTCGCCATCCCCTATCGGCTGGCCAAACGGATAATGGACGAGCTGATCGCCAACGGCCGCGTCATTCGCGGCTATCTCGGCATTTCCAGCGTCGAGATCAACCCCATCGTCGCCCGCATGATGAACCTGGGCGAACTGCGCGGCCTCATCGTCGAGAGTCTGGATCCGGTCGGTCCGGCGGCCAAAGGCGGCCTGCAACGAGGTGACGTGCTGCTCAAGATCAACGGTGAAGCGATCACCGGGGTACGTGCAGCCATGGACAAGATCGTCGAGAGTCGCCCCGGCACCAAGCTCTCCATCTCGGTCTTCCGCGATGGCAAGCCGCTCGAGGTGGTAGTGACCATCGAAGAGGATCTGCGCTACCAGAACCGGGCTGCCGCCAGCGCGGCAGGCGCCAGCTAACCTCGACCTCATCTCATCGTTCAGGGGCGGGCAACCGCCCTTTTTCTTGCCTGCTGTTTCATAAATACGCCCCGCCTGCGTGAGGCGATTCACACTTTTCGCCAAGGCTCAGCTGCCAGCTGAAAACGGAAAAGTGCGCCTCTGCTCACACTAATCCAGCCTCGTTCAGACCTTTTTTACTCTCTTTTGCCAATAAAGGGTCCTTTTTGAACCCGAACGACGGGAATTTCCGCTTCGAATCGGAAAAAAGCTGCCTCCTCTCACCATCCATGCCGGCTTAGGGTAGAGCCATTCCTTCTGCCAGCCTTGGAGAGCAGACATTGCAAACAGAGACCCACGACCAGACCCTGACCCCGGACAGCCCGGCGCTGCTGCGCCAGACCGACCAGATCCTGGCACGCATTCATATTCTGCTGGGCGATCAGGGTATCCGCCCCAACGAGGTACAGCAGCAGATGCTGGCCTCCCACGTCAAAGCCATGGTGTGGCGCTCCCACAGCGGTGAACCCCTGCCGGAAGTTGACCTCAGCCTGTTTGAGGAGATCTCTCCCCTCTCCCTGCGTCTCGCCGAGCAGGTTGTCAGCTGGCTGGAGCGACTCGCCTACGAAGAGGCACACCTCTTGTCCGTCCATTTTGAAGTAGCCAAAGAAAACGAACTCAGCTCAGTAACAGGAGATAACTAAATGACTGCCATCAAACTCGTGATTGGAGATCGTCTCGGTAAGGGTCAGAAAGTGGGTGCAGGCGCGGAAGCAGCCGGAGCCAGCGTGACCGTCATCCCCGGCATGGCCGCCGACATGAAGCTCGGTGACGTGATGAACAAGGAGCAGGCGGATCTGGGGATCTCCTTCTGCGGCAGCGGCGGCGCCGGTGCCATCACCGCCCAGACCAAGTACGGCTACAAGTGCCGCTACGGAATGCGCTCCATCGAAGAGGGCGTCACCGCCATCAACGAAGGCTGCGTCGTGCTGGGCTTTGGCTTCATGGACAAGGAAGAGCTGGGCCAGAAACTGGTCGAAGCCTTCGCCAAGAAACACGGACACGCCTGATGAAAGAGAACTTCACCACCAGGGTCACCGTCAGCGGCAAGGGAACCACCCGTCAGCAGGCGTTCGCCTCCGCCCTCAGCCAGGTGCAACCCACACTGCTCAAGGACAACCAGCAGGTACTGCTGCGCATTGAGCCGGTAGATGTACAAGTGCTCAAAGCCGAGGAGTCGGTCCGGGTGGAGAAGTTCCTGTTCTTCTTCCTGCCGCGCCAGCGCCGCGAATACCGCGTCCAGCTGGAGATCACGGTTCAGGTCACCAGTCTCGACGTCGCCAGGGTGACGTTCACCCAGGTGTGATCTCCTGACCGGCACCACCCCACAAGAAGGATACGTTGGATGTTTCTAATCATATTTATCAAGTCTCTCATCATTGGCGGCCTGGTTGGCGTCGGGGTGGGGGCCGGCGCGGCGCGGATGTTCCACGCCCCGACCGTACAGGGCATGGGTGCCTTCCGCACCCTGGGCGAACTCAACTCCTGCGAGGGGGATCCCGCTTCCCACTTCTCGTTTGGTCTGGGCTTCTTCTTCAACGCCTGGGCCTCGACCGTGGCGGCAGGCGCTTTCACCCAGGATGTGGATCACCGCATCATTCCGCACTGGGCCACGGCGGCACTGCTGTTCAAAAATCGGGATCTCGCCACCACCCTGCACGACCCGAAAAAGATGGCCATTGCTGGCGGCATCATAGGTGCCATCGTGGTCGCCTTCCTCAACAGCACGGCTGCTGCCGTCCCGGCCGCCCTGCAGGTCACTGCGGTCAAGGTGCTGGTACCGGCTGCCAACCTGCTGGTCAACACCGTCATGCCGGTGATCTTCTGGCTGGCCGCCATCGAGGCGGGCAAGAAATCCGGTTTCTGGGCCACCATCTTCGGCGGTCTGGCCCAGCTCATCATGGGCAACGCAGTACCGGGTCTGGTGCTCGGCATCCTGATCGGCAAGGGCGTGGAAGAGAGCGGCTGGAACCACGTCACCAAGGTGATGATGGCGGCCATCGTCCTGCTGTTCGTGCTGAGCGGCTTCTTCCGTGGCTTCGATATGAAACTGATTGAATCCTTCCATATGGGTGTCCCCCTGTGGCTGGAAAGTGTCCATAACCTGCTGAGCGGCAAATAAGGGGTCACACCATGGATGAGAAACTGAAAAACAACTTCTGGTATGCCGACTGGTCATTCCCCATCTTCGTCGGCCTGCTCTCGGCCGGGGTCTTTGCCGGTACCCACATGTTCTATCTGTACGGGGTTGGAGCCTTCAACGAGGTAGCCTTCGTCGCCATGCTGAAAGCGGGAATGGACACGGGCGCCTACGGCGCGGTAGCCGCGTTCGGTGCCAGCTTCCTGTTCGCCCGCATCATCGAAGGCTCCCTGGTGGGGATCCTGGATATCGGCGGCGCCATCCAGACCGGAGTCGGCCTCGGCGTGCCAGCCCTGCTGCTGGGAGCCGGCATCGTCTATCCGGTGGAAAACTTCGGAGCCTCGCTGGCAACCGGCATGGGGATTGGTCTGGCCATCGGCTACGTCATCATTCTGGCGCGCAAGTTTACCATCAACCAGAGCAACTCCACTTACGGTGCTGACGTGATGATGGGAGCTGGCAACAGCTCTGGCCGCTTCCTCGGCCCCCTCATCATCCTCTCCGCCATGGGTGCCTCCATCCCCATCGGTATCGGTTCCCTGCTGGGTGCCCTGCTGTTCTACGTGTGGGGCAAGCCCATCACCGGCGGTGCCATCCTGGGAGCCATGCTGCTGGGCACCTTCTTCCCGGTCGCCCTTGTGTAAGTACCAGCCGCCCTGCGGGGCGGCTCGCCAGAGGTCATCTGCATGTACGACATCATCATCAAAGCGGGGCGCCAGGGAGATGGCCAGCTCGTCGATATCGCCATCAGGGAGGGCAAAATCGCCGCCATCGGCTCCCTGCCGGAGACGGCAACGGCGCGGCAGACACTGGAGCTCGGCGGCCGGGTGCATGTGAGCGCCGGCTGGATCGACGGCCACACCCACTGCTACCCCGCCTCCCCCATCTATCACGATGAGCCGGACAAGGTCGGGGTCGAATCAGGCGTCACCACCGTCATCGACGCTGGCAGCACCGGGGCCGACGATGTGGATGACTTCCAGCAGATCGCTGCGGGTTGCAAGACCCGGGTGCACGCCCTGCTCAACATCTCCCGCATCGGCCTGCTGCGCCAGAACGAGCTGGCCGACAGCCGGGACCTCGATATGGATCTCGCCTCGGCTGCCATTCGCCGCCACCCCGATTTTATTGTCGGCATCAAGGCGCGGATGAGCGGCAGCGTGGTCGGTGAAAACGGCCTGCAACCGCTGCGCATGGCCAAGGCGCTGCAACAGGCCCACGACCAGCTACCGCTGATGGTGCACGTGGGCAACACGCCGCCGGATCTGGACGAGATAGTTGCCTTGCTGGGGGATGGCGATCTGCTGACCCACTGCTTCAACGGCAAGCCCAACCGCATCCTGACCCCGGCTGGCGAGCTGCGTCAGGCGGTGCGCGGAGCGATGCAGCGGGGCCTCTTGCTCGACATTGGCCACGGCGGCGCCAGCTTCAGCTTCGAGGTGGCGGAGCTGGCTATCCGGCAGGGGATCCTGCCCCGCACCATCAGCTCAGACATCTACTGCAAGAACCGCATCAAGGGGCCGGTCTACAGTCTGGCCCACGTGATGTCGAAGTTTCTCGCCATCGGTATGACGCTGGAGCAGGTGCTCGCCTGCGTCACCCATCAGGCCGCCGATGCCCTGCGCCTTTCCGGCAAGGGTCGGCTCGAGGTGGGCGCCGATGCCGATCTGACCCTGTTCGAGGTCGCCAGCGGCCCGACCCTGTTTATGGATACCGAAGCCCAGTCTCGCCGCGGTGACCAACAACTGCAGCCTCTCGCCGTCCTGATCGGTGGCGAACTGGTTCTGACTCACTATGGGAAATCACACCATGCCTTCTGTTTATGAGAAATATCAGCTCAAACCGGTGATCAACGCCTCCGGGCGCATGACCATTCTCGGCGTCTCCACCCCCGAGCAGGAGGTGGTCGATGCGGTCAACTTCGGCCTCGGCCACTACTTCGAGGTCAAGGATCTGGTCAACAAGACCGGCGCCTACCTGGCTGACCTGCTGGGAGTGGAAGATGCAGTGGTCATTTCGTGTGCCAGCGCCGGCATCGCCCAGTCAGTGGCCGCCGTGATCGTGCGCGGCGACCCCTACCGCCTTGAGCACCTGCATGCCCACCCCCATGACGTGCCAAGCGAAATCGTGCTGCCCAAGGGACACAACGTCAACTTCGGCGCCCCGGTCGGCACCATGGTCAATCTGGGTGGTGGCAAAGTTATAGAGGCCGGTTACGCCAACGAGTGTTCCCCGGCCCAGCTGGCCGCCGCCATCAATGCCAACACAGCAGCCATCCTCTACATCAAATCCCACCACTGCGTGCAGAAGAGCATTCTGTCGGTGGCCGAGGCAGCCGAGGTGGCCAAGACACACGGGCTCCCGCTCATCGTTGATGCGGCCGCCGAGGAGGATCTGCGCCTCTACTACAACCAGGGAGCGGATCTGGTCATCTACAGCGGCGCCAAGGCCATTGAAGGGCCCACCAGCGGGCTGGTAGTTGGCAAGCGTCAGTACGTGGAGTGGGTCAAGCAGCAAGCCAACGGCATCGGCCGCGCCATGAAGGTGGGCAAGGAGGGGATCCTCGGCCTGACCCACGCCATCGAGCGCTATCTAGCCAAAGAGAAAGAGAGCGGCGCCGCCATGGTCGCCAAGATGACCCCCTTCATCGAGCGCCTCAATCAGCTGCCCGGCGTCACCGCCAAGGTGGTGTGGGACAGCGCGGGGCGCGACATCGCCCGCACCGATATCGCCTTCGACCACCAGCAGATCGGCATGACCACAGTGCAGGTCGTCAACCGTCTGCAACAGGGCACGCCTGCCATCTACTGCCGTGGCTACAAGGCCAACGAGGGGCATATCGAGATCGATGTGCGCAGCGTCACCGTGCCCCAGCTAGACCAAATCCACTCCGCCATTGCCAACCTCGTTCAGGAGAATCGCTGATGTCCCTTACCCCCAACTACTACCGTGATCGGGTCTGTCTCAACGTGCTGGCAGGTTCCAAAGAGAATGCCGTCGAGGTGTACGGCGCAGCTGAAGGCCACGTGCTGGTCGGTGTGCTCTCCAAAAACTACCCGGATATCCCCTCCGCAGTTGCCGATATGAAGGAGTACGCCAAGCTTATCGATAACGCCCTCTCCATCGGGCTGGGGGCCGGTGATCCACGCCAGTCCGCCATGGTGGCCGAGCTGGCCTGCCAGCTGCAGCCCCAGCACGTCAACCAGGTGTTCACTGGCGTTGGCGCCAGCAGGGCGCTGCTCGGCCAGTCGGAAACGCTGGTCAACGGCCTGATCTCCCCCACCGGCATGCCGGGCATGGTGAAGATCTCCACCGGCCCGCTCAGCGCCGGGCAGCCGGACGGGATTGTCCCCATCGATACCGCTATCGCCCTGCTCAAGGATATGGGCGGCAGCTCGGTCAAGTTCTTCCCCATGGGCGGGCTGGCCTGCCGCGACGAGTATCAGGCGGTGGCCGAGGCCTGTGCCCGCCACGGCTTCTGGCTGGAGCCGACCGGCGGCATCGATCTGGAGAACTTCGAGGAGATAGTGCGGATTGCTCTGGATGCCGGGGTCGAGAAGGTGATCCCCCACGTCTACAGCTCCATCATCGACAGCGCGAACGGTCAGACCCGTCCTGATGATGTACGGACTCTGCTGGCCATAGTGAAACGACTGTTGGCGTGATGGCAGTCACGGGCACCGGTTTAATCACTGACCGGTGCCTGGCCTGCTGGTGACATGCTTGTTAACATCGATCCTTTTATCGTGCAACAGGAGACGCTCATCCCCACATGATCAAGCTGCCCCACCCGAGACTGCACCAGCTGCTGACCCAGCTTCATGCCGAACCACTGCCGCAGGAGGAGCTGGCTCGCCGCCTCAATGTCTCCACCCGCACGGTGCGCACCGATGTGGCGACCCTCAACGAACTGATTGCCACGCACGGTGCCCACCTGATCCACCAGCGTGGCAGTGGCTACCAGCTGAAGATCTACAATCAGACGCTGTTTGAGGCATTGCTGGCAGCGCAGGAACAGGAGAGTACCTTGCCGCGAACCAGTCGCGAGCGGGTGCTGCATCTGCAGATCCTGCTGCTGACAGCAGAACAGGGGATCAAGCTCGATGAGCTGGCCGATACCTGGTACCTGAGCCGGACGGCGCTGCAGGGCGATATGGCGGAAGTGCGGGAACAGCTGGCTCACTTTGGCCTCACGGTCGAGAGCAAACCAAGGGTGGGCATGCGGGTACAGGGGAGCGAGACGGCAATCCGCGCCTGTCTGACCCAGCTGCTCTGTCAGGAGCTGCTCAACAACCATCCCCTGCAGAGCCTGCTACCCAACCTCTGCCCCAGCAAAACTCTGGAGGTAGTGGGCAATCACATTCACGACCAGTTGAGCCATCATCAGCTGCGTCTGGCCGACGAGAGTTTGCAGCAGCTTGCCATCTACTGCGCCGTCGCCCTGCTGCGCCAGGCCGCTGGCCACGAGCTGCGCCAATTCGCCAGCGAGGATCTCACGGTCCCCCTGCTGGCAGTCGCCCGTGACATCTATGGCGAACTGCCGACCCTCACCCCGCCGGGAGAAGAGGAGATAGCCTGCCTCGCTATCCAGATCCAGGCGCGCCTGATTGCCGAAACGCCTCAGCTTAGCCCGGCCATGGCAGCCGAGAGCGAACAGCTGGTGGAACATCTGCTCACATACATCCACCAGCACTACCCCTATGATCTGCGGGGTGACCTGCAGCTGCGAGCCGACCTGCAGACCCACATCAGCGCCATGCTGCTGCGGGTCAAGTACCAGATCGGCAGCCACAATCCGCTGGCAGACCACATCAAGCAGTACTACCCCCTCGCCTACGACATCACGCTGGCAGCCATCTCGGAGTGGATCAGGCAGACCCCTTACCGGCTGACTCACCACGAGATCGGTTATCTGGTGATCCATATCGGGGTCGGGCTGGAGCGCCACTACGATATCGGCTATACCCGCCGCCCGCAGGCACTGCTGCTGTGCGATGCGGGCAACGCCACCTTCCGCGTACTGGAAGCGCGCATCAAGCGAGAGTATCCCCAGTTGCAGCTGACCACGCTGGAATCGGTACGGGATTACGACGGGCTGGCGCAGATCAAACAGGATTTTGTCATCAGTACCGTCAAGGTGAGCGAAAAGGATGTGCCGGTAGTGCAGGTAGACCCCTTCCCGACCCAGTACCAGCTGGAGCAACTTGGCAAGCTGGTACTGATCGACCGCACCCGTCCCTATATGCTCGACAAATACTTCGATGCAGACCATTTCATGGTGGTCAACGAGCCGATTACCCAGGCGGAACTATTTGATCGCATTTGCAGCCAACTGGAGGCGGAGGATCTGGTAGAGAGCGGCTTCAGGGCCTCCCTGCAGGAGCGGGAGCGAATAGTCTCCACCATGCTGGGCGAGGGTATCGCCCTGCCCCACTCCCTCGGCCTGCTGGCACGCCGAACGCTGGCCTATACCGTGTTGGCCCCGCAGGGGATCGACTGGGGCAATGGCGAAAACGCCACCCTCATCTTCGTGCTGGCCATCAGCAAGGCTGACTATGAGGAGGCGATGGGGCTCTACGATCTTTTTCTGGCGCTGATGAATGAAAAAGCCAGCAGAAGTCTGCTGGCTTGTCGTGATTTTGCCGATTTCAAGGCGCTGGCAAGAGTAGCGCCCTGAGCGTCGCCACTACTCCTCGTTGAAACCCGAGGTGAACAGCTCAACGACGGCGGCAAGGGCCTCAACCTCTTCGGGGCCCTCAACCTGCACTTCCACCTGCTTGCCCTGAGCGGAGTCCAGCATCAGCAGGCCAATCACGCTGTCTGCATCGGCCTCGACCCCATCTTCATTACGCAGCAACACATGGGCATCGAATCCCTGTACCAGCTCGAACAACATCATGGCTGGTCTGGCGTGAATGCCCAGCTTGTTTTTCACTTCAACCGAAGCAGAGACTGTCATTGGGCCGTCCTATTGCGTCATCAGGAGTGGGATGGGTTCTTGTCGAGGGTGCGGTGGCGGAGCTGCACGTTCTTGCCCAGTGCTCTGAAGGCCGCTGCCAGCCGCTCCGCGATAAAGACCGAACGATGCTGACCGCCGGTGCAACCGATGCCGACCGTCACATAGCTGCGATTGTTGCGCTCAAGATGGGGCAACCAGGTCGCCAGCATGTTTTCGATCTGTTGGGTAAACAGCATCACATCAGCTTGCGCCGCGAGGTAGCTGGCGACCGGTTCATCCTTGCCGGTAAAAGGCTTGAGTTCCGGGATCCAGTGCGGGTTGGGCAGGAAGCGGGCATCGAACACGAAGTCGGCATCCTTGGGTATGCCGTACTTGAAGCCGAAAGATTCGAACACCAGCACCAGCTCGTTCTCTTTCTTGCCGAGCACCCGGGTCTTGATGAGCTCGCTCAGGTCGTGAATGCTGAGGTTGGTGGTATCGATGCGCAGGTCGGCAGTAGAGGAGAGCGGCGCCAGCAGGTGGGTCTCCTGACGGATCGCCTCATCCAGCGACAGCTTGTTGCGCGACAGGGGGTGCAGACGACGGCTCTCGCCATAGCGCTTGAGCAGGGTGCCGTTGTCGGCATCGAAGAAGAAGCTGGCAAATTCAACCCGCCCTTCGTTGCGAACCTGAGCCAGCAGATTCTCCAGTTTTTCCGGGTCACCGGGCAGGTTGCGCACGTCGATGCTGACCGCCAGCTTGTCGTACTGGCTCTCGACCGAGACGATCAGCTGGGGCAGCAGGTTGACCGGCAGGTTATCTACACAGTAGTAGCCCAAATCCTCCAGCACCCGCAGGGCTACCGTCTTGCCGGAGCCCGAACGTCCACTCACCACGATTAACTGCATCTTGTTCCCTCACGCCAAAACGGGTGTGTCATCAGGGCCTGCACATCAGGCCGAGGTCATGATCTGATAGAGCTCTTCGTCGCTGGTAGCCTGACGCAACTGGCGGCAGACCGCCTTGTCGCCCAGCTTGGAAGCCATCAGGGAAAGGGTCTTGAGATGCTGTTTGCACTCGCTCTCCGGTACCAGCAAGGCAAACAGCAGGTCAACCGGTTGATTGTCGATGGAGTCGAAAGGGATAGGTTCGGCAAAGGTCATCAGGATCGCAGTTGGCGGGAACTCATCGTCAATTCGACCGTGGGGGATCGCAATACCGGCACCGATCCCGGTACTACCCATTTTCTCGCGGGCCAGCAAGCATTCAAACAGCGCCTGGCGGGAGGTGCCGAGACGTTCGGCAGCCAGCTCGCTGATGATTTCAAGGGCGCGTTTCTTGCTGGTACATGGGACTGCACTCTTGGTGCAGTCCCGACTCAGTATGTGTTCAAGTTGCATAGTTATTTTTTATTTAACTTATCTTTGTGCTTGATGATCTGCCTGTCCAGCTTGTCGAGCAAGGTATCAATCGCGGCATACATATCGGCATGCTCGGAGTTGGCGAACACCTCGCCACCGCTGACATGCAGTTTGGCTTCGGCAATCTGGTTCAGTTTCTCTACGCTAAGCACCACATGCACGTTGTTGATGTGGTCAAAATGACGCTCGAGTTTGGCAAATTTGTTATTCACATAATCACGCAGAGCTTCGGTGATCTCGACATGGTGTCCGGTCAGGTTAATTTGCATAACATCATCCTTTTGTTTTGCCTAAACCAGGCGTTTGCGCTGATTGGAAGGTGGGATAAACAAGGATTCGCGATACTTAGCGATCGTGCGTCTAGCCACCATAATACCCTGTTCGGCCAGCAAATCCGCGATCTTGCTATCACTTAACGGTTTGGCAGGATTCTCTGCCGTCACCAGCTTTTTGATGAGCGCGCGAATTGCGGTCGATGAGCACTCTCCTCCTCCTTCGGTGTTCACATGGCTGGAGAAAAAAAACTTCAATTCGAAGATACCACGGGGGGTATGCATGTATTTCTGGGTGGTCACCCGGGAGATGGTCGACTCATGCATCTCCACCGCTTCGGCGATGTCGTTGAGCACCATCGGCTTCATTGCCTCTTCACCATACTCGAAAAAGCCCTGCTGCTGCTCGACAATACAGCTGGCTACTTTCAGCAGGGTATCGTTGCGGCTCTCAAGGCTCTTGATGAACCACTTGGCCTCCTGCAGGTGGGAGCGGATGAATTGGGTATCCGTGCTGCTGCGGGCGTTGCGGGCCATGGCGGCATAGGTCTCGTTGACCCGGATGCGCGGGGCAGAATCGGGGTTGAGCTCCACCACCCAGCGGTTCTGGCGCTTTACCACCGAAACATCGGGGATCACATACTGGGAGTCGCTCTGGATAATGCCATTGCCGGGGCGCGGCTCCAGCAGTTGGATCAGATCCAGCACCTCCTTGAGGTCGCTCTCCTTGAGGCGGGTTTTACGGGCCAGAGTGCGATAATCGCGGTTGCCGAGCAGATCCATGTGCTCGAGGATCACCTCTTTGGCTTCGTTGAGCCAAGGGGTCTCGGGGGCATACTGCTCCAGCTGGATAAGCAGGCACTCCTGCACCGAACGGGCGGCGATACCGACCGGGTCAAAATGCTGCACCCGCTTGAGGACAGCCTCCACCTCGTCGAGCTCGACCTCCACCTCGTCACTGCTGACGGCAGCCTGGATATCCTCCAGTGCAACGGTCAGATAACCAGACTCGTCGATGGCATCAATGATGGCGAGCGCGATGGCGGCATCGACATCGCTAAACGGAGTGAGCCGCATCTGCCACAGCAGATAGTCCTGCAGGTTTTCGGTGGTCTCGCCCTGATAGACACTGTCTTCACCGTCGTGGATCGGGCCTGCGCTCTGGGCAGTACCGGCGGAGTAAACCTCATCCCAAGTGGTATCTACCGGTAGCTCGTCCGGCATCTGCTCCTGAGCCATGGCATCGCTGGAGTCGAGTTGGCTGGCATCGACAGCCTCTTGCGGGGCAGTCTCCTGCACGTCGCTCTCTTCCTGCTCCAGCAGAGGATTGCTTTCGAGCGCTTGCTGAATTTCCTGCTGGAGTTCCAGAGAGGAGAGCTGGAGCAGACGAATCGCTTGTTGTAATTGCGGCGTCATGGTCAGGGACTGACCGAGACGCAACTGTAATGTCGGCTTCATCTACGTCGGGATATCCTTATGTTCAGCGAGGCACTGTCACAGAGAATGAAGGCTGCCCCCTTACTATAGACTGAATTGATCGCCCAAATAGACGCGCTTGACCTGTTCATCGGCGAGGATATCGGCCGGGGCACCCTCGGCAATCATCTGGCCGTGGCTGACGATATAAGCCTTCTCGCATACGTCCAGAGTCTCTCTGACGTTGTGGTCGGTAATCAAGACGCCAAGACCCCTATCTTTCAGGTGCTGGATGATCTTCTTGATGTCTATCACAGAAATCGGGTCAACCCCCGCGAAGGGTTCATCCAGCAGGATAAAGCGCGGTTCTGCTGCCAGCGCCCGGGCAATCTCGACCCGGCGCCGCTCACCACCGGAGAGGCTTTGCCCCAGGTTGTCGCGGATATGGGTGATGTTGAACTCTTCCAGCAGCTGCTGAACCTTGTCCTCCCGCTCTTCGCGACTCAGCTCCTTGCGCGTCTGCATCACCCCCATCAGGTTTTCATACACAGTGAGGCGGCGGAAAATTGAGGCTTCCTGCGGCAGGTAACCGATGCCGTTGCGGGCACGCACATGCATGGGCTGCAGGCTGATATCCTGATCGTCAATGGTGATGAGACCGGCATCGCGCTGCACCAGCCCGACGATCATGTAAAACGAGGTGGTCTTGCCGGCGCCGTTGGGGCCAAGCAGGCCGACGATCTGACCGGTTCCAACCTCAAGGCTCACGTCGCTAACCACCATGCGACGCTTGTAACTCTTCTGCAGGCCGACTGCTTTCAATACTGCCATGGCTTATTTTCCCTGCTTCTTCTGGTCGGCGGGCTTGTCGAAATTTTCGACCTGATCGGGCAGGAACACCGTCTTGACCCGCTGGTTCGGGGTCTTGCTCTCGGCAATCATCTTCTGTTTGACGATGTCGTAACGGATCAGGTCGCCGTTGACCTGGCTATCTTCCTGCTTGAGCTGGCCGTTACCGGTGATAGTCACCAGACGCTTTTTCAGCTCGTAACGAATGCTGTCGCCATGAGCGTTGACCGGCTTGCCGTTATCCAGGATCTGGAAGAAGGTGGCTGGTTTACCGTAGGCAGTCATCACCTCGGCTCCTTTCTCACCGGAGCGGGTTACCACAACCTTGTCAGCCTTGATCCTGATGGTGCCCTGATTGATGGTCACATCCTGCTCGAAGGTGATGCGGTTGTCCTGCATCTCGGCCACTTGCTTGATGGCGTCGACATAGACCTTCTCGGTGAAGTCGGACTCCTTGGCGTTGACTGTGCCGCAGAGCATCAGAGCGGCGAGGGCCAGATTAGCGTTTTTCATTGAAATAGATGGCATGACCTTGATCCAGTAGCTCAAAATATTTGCGGTCCAGATGGCCCTTGAGGCCAACCCCTTCGGTCTGGAAATCCTGACCCAAAATGTTCACTTGCCGATTGCTGCGTACGTCCTGTGTCACCAGATCCAGCTCCATATAGGGCGTATCCAGCTTGGAGATAAAGGAGTCCGGCAGCAACCCGTCCAGATGCACCTTGTCCCGCAGAATCACGTTGTCATCGGTATTGAGTACGCCGGTCTCGGCCGTCACCTTCCACTCGGCCTGTCCCTGCTCGTCAAACATGTAGACCACCGGTTTTTCGAAGGTCGCCTGCTCGAGGATCTGGAAATACTCAGCATATCGGGATTCCAGCCGCTCGGTACGCTTGCCGTTGACATCGAACCGGGTGGTCACCAGATCTCTGGCGACAAAATCCGGCTGATAGTGCTCGGTTTTTACCTTGGCCTCGGGCACCAGCTCCACCTTGCCAAGCTGCCAGGCCACCAGAGCGACCAGAAACAGCAGGCCAAACAACAGGGTTTGTCTGCTCATGCCGATACCTCGGGCTGATAATCGTCATGGCCCTGTGCCTGCAGGATGAGATCGCACACTTCGCGCACAGCCCCCATACCGCCGCCAAGCCGGGTCACCATATCGGCACGGCTCAGTACCAGCGGATGGGCATCGGCAACGGCAATACCTAGGCCACAGGCCTCCATCACCGGCAGGTCGATGGTGTCATCACCCATATAGGCGGCCTGTTCGGGTGTCAGCCCCAGTTTGGTCAGCAGCGCTTCAAAATGAGGCAACTTCTTATCAGCCCCCTGCACCACATGGGCCACCCCCAGGCTCTTCATCCGATCGCTGACGATACGAGAGTTGCGCCCGGTAATGATGGCGATCTCGATCCCGGCATTGAGCAGTGCCCGCATGCCGGCACCGTCGCGGGTACAGAAGGTTTTCAGCTCTTCGCCGTTGTTCCCCATGTAGATGAAGCCATTGGAGAGCACCCCGTCCACATCGCACACCAGCAGGCGAATTTGCGCCGCCTTGTCGAACTGGCTGCGCGTCACCGGACCATAGAGGGTCGGTACGTTTTGCATCAAATAACTCCGGCTTTCAGCAGGTCATGCATGTTGAAGGCACCCAGCGGGCGCTTGTCGCCATCCACAACCAGTAATCCGTTGATTTTTCTCGTTTCCATCAGCTTGACGGCTTCTGCCGCCATCATCTCCGGCCCTACGGTAACACAGTTGGCCGTCATGACGCGGCTGATGGGGGTGCGATGAATATCGACCTGCTGGTCGAGAATGCGGCGCAGGTCGCCATCAGTGAAGAGTCCCGCCAGCAGCCCGTGCTGGTCGACCACTGCGGTCATACCGAGCCCTTTGCGGCTCACTTCCAGCAGCGCTTCGCTGATGGTGGCATCGATCCCCACCCGGGGCAACAGCTCGCCACTGTGCATCAGGTCGCCCACTCGCAACAGCAACCGCTTGCCGAGCGAACCACCCGGGTGAGAGAGGGCGAAATCGTCGGCGGTAAAGCCGCGCGCTTCCAGCAGGGCAACCGCCAGCGCGTCGCCCATCACCAGTGTCGCCGTGGTGCTGGAGGTGGGCGCCAACCCGAGCGGACAGGCCTCTTTCTCCACCTTGATGCACAGGTGCACGTTGGCCTCTTTGGCCATGGTAGAGGTCGGGTTGCCGGTCATGCAGATAAGCGGGATTCCGCGGCGCTTGAGCACCGGCAGCAGGGCCAGGATCTCGTCGCTCTCGCCGGAGTTGGAGATGGCGATGATGAGATCGCCGCCGGAGATCATCCCCAGATCGCCGTGACTGGCCTCACCCGGGTGCAGGAAAAAGGCTGGCGTACCGGTACTGGCCAGGGTAGCGGCAATCTTGCTGCCGATATGGCCCGACTTGCCCATCCCGGTGACCACTATCTTGCCACCACAACGGAGCACCATCTCGCACGCCTTGTCGAAGGCGTCGTTCAGGTACTGATAGAGTCCATCAATCGCTTGCTTTTCTGTGTCCAGCACCGCACGGGCACTGCGACGGAAATCGAACAGTTCAGACACTTTCTCGGGGGTTGCAGACATAAAGAGACAGCTCCGGGGCGAATTTAGCTGCGGGATTATAAAAAAGTCTGCTCTGATAAGCGAATCGGATGGCAAATCCCGTAACACATGACGCAGTTTGTTACATAAAACTGTCGCGCAAACCGCGCTGAAGGCTGCTCAATAGTTGTTCCTTGCTGTTGCTTAGACCTAGACTAGCCCATAAAATTCGCACCTCATTTACACCGAATGGACAATTGTTTGAACAATGACCTGATCACCGTCTCCGATCTGACCTTCAGTCACGGAGACAGGCTGCTGTATGACGGGATCAACCTGACCATTCCCCGTGGCAAGGTCACCGCCGTCATGGGCCCGAGCGGCATCGGCAAAACGACCCTGCTGCGGCTGATCGGGGGCCAGCTCAAACCAGAGTCCGGTCATATCCTGTTTGACGGGGAAGATATCCCCGCCCTCTCCCGTTCGCGCCTCTACGAGGTGCGCAAGCGGATGAGCATGCTGTTCCAGAGCGGTGCCCTCTTTACCGGCATGACGGTCTACGACAACGTGGCCTTCCCGTTGCGGGAGCACTCAGGTCTGCCGGAAGAGCTGATCCACACCATTGTCATGATGAAGCTGCAGGCTGTAGGTCTGCGCGGCGCGGCAAAACTGATGCCTTCCGAGCTCTCCGGCGGCATGGCCCGCCGGGCAGCACTGGCTCGCGCCATCGCGCTGGATCCAGATCTCATCATGTATGACGAGCCGTTTGTCGGCCAGGATCCCATCACCATGGCGGTGCTGGTCAAGCTAATAAAGGATTTGAATGATGCCCTTGGTATCACCTCCGTCATCGTCACCCACGACGTGAAAGAGGTGCTCAGCATCGCCGATTACGCCTACATCATCGCCAACCGCAAGGTGGTGGCACACGGTACGCCGGAACAGCTGCGCGAGGAACACAACCCCGAAGTCGAGCAGTTCCTCAAAGGATTGCCCGATGGTCCTGTTCCGTTTCACTTTCCGGCAGGCGACCTGCTACAGGATCTCTGATGTTGATAAGTCAAATAAGCAAACTGGGGCGGGTCGGCATTCGCGCCATCACCTCCCTGGGTCGGGCAGCCATCATGCTGTTCCATGCGCTGGCAGGCAAACCCGAGCCACGCAAGCACTTCCCGTTGCTGGTGCAGCAGCTCTATGTAGTCGGGGTGCAGTCCGTCGCCATCATTCTGGTGTCAGGGCTGTTCATCGGCATGGTGCTGTCGCTGCAGGGTTACAACGTATTGAAGGATTTTGGTGCCGAGCAGAGTCTGGGCCCGCTGGTCTCTCTCTCCCTGTTGCGGGAGCTGGGCCCTGTGGTAACCGCACTGCTGTTTGCCGGTCGCGCCGGTTCGGCTCTCACTGCCGAGATCGGCCTGATGAAGGCGACCGAGCAGCTTTCGAGCCTCGAGATGATGGCAGTCGATCCGCTGCGCCGCGTGGTGGCGCCCCGCTTCTGGGCCGGGGTCATCAGCATGCCGCTGCTGGCCTTCATGTTCAGCCTGATCGGTATCTTTGGCGGCAAGCTGGTCGGGGTTGACTGGCTTGGCGTCGACGAAGGGGGCTTCTGGTCTGCCATGCAGGCCTCTGTCGACTGGCATGAAGATATCATGCAGGGTGCCATCAAGAGCCTGATCTTCGCTCTGGTGGTCACCTGGATAGCCCTCTTCAACGGCTATGATGCCAAGCCGACCTCGGCCGGGATCAGTCAGGCCACGACTCGTACCGTGGTTCACTCGTCCCTCGCCGTACTCGGCCTGGATTTTATTCTCACTGCAGTCATGTTTGGATAAGGTAAAGATGAAGTTCAGCAAAGTAGAATTCCTGGTTGGCACCTTCATGCTGGCCGGCATCGGTGCCATTCTGGCGTTGGCACTGCAAGTGGCCGGTTTGAGCTTCAAACCGGAAGGAGAAACCTATACCCTGCGCGCGCATTTCGATAATATCGGCGGCCTGAAAGTCCGTTCGCCGGTCAAGGTCGGCGGCGTGGTGGTTGGCCGGGTCAGCGACATCGTGCTCGACCCGAAAACCCAGGTTCCCGAGGTCACCCTGCAGATGGAAAAGAGTGCCGGCGAGTTCTCCGAGACCAGCACCCTCTCCATCCTCACTTCCGGTCTGCTCGGCGAGCAGTACATCGGTCTGGCCCCCGGCTTTACCGACGAGGAGATGGGGACCAGCATGCTCAAGGATGGCGACCTGATTGAAGACACCAAATCCGCCATCGTGCTGGAAGATCTGATTGGCAAGTTCCTCTATAGCAGCCAGTCCTCCGACAGCAAGTCAGACAGCAAGAAGGAGTAACCATGTTCAAGAAAATTGCCCTGCTGCTGGGTCTGATGACCAGCATGTTCTTTTCCCTGTCCGCTCAGGCGGTTGATGCCACCGATCCCTACGCATTAGTGGATCAGGCAGCCAAACAGACCTTTGCCCGCCTGAAAGCCGATCAGGCTGAGGTCAAAAGCAATCCGGATCACCTGCGGGTGATCATCCGCGAAGAGCTGCTGCCCTATGTGGACAACCGCTTCGCTGCCTACAAGGTACTGGGCAACCAGATCAAGGAGACCACTCCAGCCCAGCGTGACGCCTTCGTCGCCGCCTTTACCGAGTACATGGTGAGCTCCTACGCCGACGCGCTGGCCCACTTCGACAAGCAGACCGTCAAGGTCGAGCCGGGCAAGGCGCCGGGCACCAGCAACATCACCGCAGTCAACGTCAGTGTGAAAGAAGCCGGCAAGCCGGACATCTTCCTCGAGTTCAAGCTGCGCAAGAACAACAAGACCGGCGAGTGGAAAGCTTTCGACATGGTGGCAGAGGGGATCAGCCTGCTCTCCGCCAAGCAGAGCGAGCTGGGCGGCCTCATCCGCCAGAATGGCATCGATGCCGTGATCAAGCAGCTCAACGAACACAATGCCAAGCCGCTGGTACTCAAGAAATGATCCTGAGCGGTGATCTGCAAGCGCCACAGGTCAAGGACCTGTGGCAACGCCGCGACGAGTGGTGGCATGATGACCGGCTCGAGCTGGGCGGGGTCGCCACCCTCGACTCCGCCGGGCTGGCACTGCTGGTCAAATGGGCTAAAGCCGCTCTCGCACGAGGCGTCACACCGCAACTGGTGGGCGCCTCCAGTGATTTCTATACCCTGGCCAACCTCTACGGGGTGGCCGGTTTGTTTCAGTCAACTCCGCTCACAACTGAGGACGCATAATGCAAGTCTCTGAAATTGAAGCGATACTCCTCGAGGCTCTGCCATTGTCCGAAGTCCATGTCAAAGGGGACGGTAGTCACTATCAGGTGATCGCCGTTGGTGACATGTTTGACGGCATGAGCCGGGTCAAGAAACAGCAGGCCATCTATGCCCCGCTGATGGACAAGATCGCCAGCAACGCCATTCACGCCCTCTCCATCAAGGCGTTCACCGACGCCGAGTGGAAACGCGAACGTAAATTCCTAATGCCCTCCTGATTTGGTAACCAAGTAGAAAATGGACAAATTCAAAATCGATGGTCGTTGTACTCTCAACGGCGAAGTGACCATCTCCGGCGCCAAAAACGCCGCGCTGCCGATCCTGTTCGCAACCCTGCTCTGTGATGAAGAGGTTCACCTCTCCAACGTACCGCGCCTGAAAGACGTGGGCACCACCATCAAGCTGCTGGAAATGCTGGGCGCCACCACCAAGGTCAACGGCAATGTGACCGTGCTGACCGGTGCCGTGAACAACCACGTTGCCCCCTACGAGCTGGTGAAGACCATGCGCGCCTCCATTCTGGCGCTGGGCCCGTTGGCCGCCCGCTTCGGTGCTGCCGATGTCTCCCTGCCCGGCGGCTGCGCCATCGGTGCCCGTCCGGTAAACCTGCACGTCCACGGTCTGGAGCTGATGGGCGCCAAGATCACCATCGAGGATGGCTACATCAAGGCCCGCGTCGATGGTCGCCTGAAGGGTGCCCACATCCTGATGGATATGGTCTCCGTCACCGGTACCGAAAACCTGATGATGGCCGCCACCCTGGCTGAAGGCCGTACCGTGATCGAAAACGCCGCGCGCGAGCCGGAAGTGGTCGATTTGGCCCACTTCCTCAACGCGCTGGGTGCCAAGATCCAGGGCGCAGGCACCGACACCCTGATCATCGACGGCGTCGAGCGTCTGCACGGCGGCAGCTATAGCGTCCAGCCTGACCGTATCGAAACCGGTACCTTCCTGGTGGGCGCAGCGGTTACCGGCGGCAAGATCACCTGCCGCAACACCGACCCGACCCTACTGGAAGCGGTACTGGTCAAGCTGGAAGAGGCTGGCGCCCTGATTGAGAAGGGTGAAGACTGGATCACCCTCGACATGACTGGCCGCACGCTCAAGCCGGTCACCATCAAGACTGCCCCCTACCCGGCATTCCCGACCGACATGCAGGCCCAGTTCACCGTGCTGAACGCGGTGGCCCAAGGCACCGGCATGATCACCGAGACCATCTTCGAGAACCGCTTCATGCACGTTCCCGAGCTGGTTCGGATGGGCGCCGACATCGAGTTGCAGGGCAACGTGGCCATCTGCCGCGACACCGCCCAGCTCAAGGGTGCCCAGGTGATGGCGACCGATCTGCGCGCCTCTGCCAGCCTGGTACTGGCCGGCTTCGTTGCTGAAGGCTCCACCATCGTCGACCGCATCTACCACATCGACCGTGGCTACGAGAACATCGAGCAGAAGCTGCAAGGTCTGGGTGGCCGCATCGAGCGCATCAAGGGCTGATTGCCGCCCCTGAGCACTGGCTAACAAAAAGGCCCCTCGCACTGCGAGGGGCCTTTTGCATTCTTTCTGCTCGGCAGAACCGGGGGATCAGTGACCCGCCAGCTTCATGCTCTCCACCAGTACCGAGCCGGTCTTGAGGCTGGAGCGCTCATCTTCATCGCTACCCACCGCCACTATGTGGCTGAACATCTCGGCCAGATTGCCGGCAATGGTGATCTCCTCGACCGGATAGGCGATCTCGCCATTCTCGACCCAGAAACCGGCGGCACCGCGGGAGTAGTCGCCATTGACGATGTTGACCCCCTGCCCCATCAGCTCGGTCACCAGCAGACCGGTGCCCATCTCCTTGAGCATGCCATTGAAGTCCTGACCTGTGCTGGAGACCTGCCAGTTGTGGATACCACCGGCGTGACCGGTGCTGGTCAACCCCAGTTTGCGGGCGGAGTAGGAGGTGAGCAGCCAGCTCATCAGCTCGCCATTGCGCACTATGTCCATATCGCGGGTACGCACCCCTTCGCCATCAAACGGGGTACTGGCCAGACCGCCCAGCAGGTGGGGGAACTCCTGGATGGTCAGCCACTCGGGCAGGATCTGCTTGCCCAGCTTGTCCAGCAGGAAGCTCGACTTACGATAGAGATTGCCCCCGCTGATCGCCATCACCAGATGACCCCACAGACCGGAGGCGGTATCGGGATGGAACATGACCGGAGCCTGACAGGTCGCAATCTTGCGGGCGCCAAGGCGGGAGAGGGTACGCTCCACCGCTTCATCGGCGATGCGTTGCGGGCTCCAGATCCCTTCAAGAGTTCGGCTGGAGGAGTAGCCATAATCGCGCTGCATGTCGCCATCCTGCTCGCCGATCAGCACGCAGCTGAGGGAGTTGCGCGAGGCTGCATAGCCTTTGACGAAGCCGTGGCTGTTGCCATAGACCTTGATGCCGAGGTGGCTGGAGAAACCAGCCCCGTCGGAGTGCTTGATGCGGGCATCGCGCCCCAGCGCCAGGCGCTCGCACTCGGTAGCCAGCTCGATCCCGTATTGGGGATCCAGCGCCACCGGGTGGCACAGCTGCAGGTCGGGCGCATCCCAGGCCAGCAGTTCGGCATCCGCCAGACCGGCACAGGCATCCGGTGAGGTGTGGCGGGCAATCTCCATCGCCGCTTCAACGGCGGCGCGGATGGCGGGACGGCTCAGGTCGGTAGTGGAAGAGGAGCCTTTGCAGCCATCGCGATAGACGGCGATACCGAGCGCGCCGTCCTTGTTGAATTCAATGCTTTCCAGTTCACAACCGCGGGTGTTGACCGACAGTCCGGTCTGCTTGCTGATGGAGACTTCGGCCAGCGAAGCGCCCAGTCCTTTGGCAATATCCAGAGCCTCGGCAACCACGGCCTCGAGATGGGCTTGATCCTGGCGGATTTGGTCTTGCTGATCCATAACTCACATCTGTATGAAGGAAGGAAAGGGGCTAAGCATATCAGACCCCTGCGCCCAGCGGGAGAAGCTGGTAACATATCCACCAAATGTGAATGACAGGAATCAAGAGACCGATGAGTCACCATCAAGACGACAACGAGTGGGAAGATTGGGGCCCCAGCAAGAGCCAGCTCAAGCGTGATGCCGAAGCCCTGCAGAAGATGGGGGAAGAGATTGTCTCCCTCAGCCACAGCGAGCTGGAGAAGATCCCGCTGGATGAAGAGCTGGCAGAAGCGGTCGAGCTGGGCCGCAAGCTCAAGCCGAAGAAGGATGAGTCCTTCCGCCGTCACCTGCAGTTCATCGGCCGCCTGATGCGCAGCCGGGATGTAGAGCCGATCGCCGAAGCGCTCTCCATCATCAAGAACCGCCACTCCACCGTGAATGCCCGCCTGCACCGGCTGGAGCAGTGGCGCGAGCGGCTGATCAGCGAGGGAGATAGCGCCCTCAACGAGCTGATGTCCCAGTTCCACGAACTGGATCGCCAGAAGCTGCGCCAGCTGATCCGCAGCGCCAACAAGGAGCGGGAGCTGAACAAGCCGCCGGTCGCCTATCGCGAGATGTACCAGTATCTGCGCGGCGAGATTGAAGACCTGCTGTGATCCCCGAAAAACGCCTCCCCTTGCAGAGGCGTTTTTTTATGCACGCCCCGCCAGTCCCGCCCGCATCACAACACCCACCTCGTTTAATATATCCACCACAAAGCAGCAGTTTTATGCAAAGCGATGGCTTGAAATGACCACAAACAGGCTGTTTTGCGAAGATGCAAGCCACAACCATTAACATTTTTGCATCATTTTGTTTGACATATTGAACGGCCTTGGCAGACTGGAAGCAGGATCCAGGCTGTCGTTGCCGAGGCTGACCGACGATTCTGCCCCCGGGCCGACACGGGATCCCTTGACCATGCTTTGAGGCATGCCCTTGTCCGGTTTATGTGCAAGGGTCTGCCCAAGGCGCAGGATGCGAATTCAACGCCAAGGATAACTCAGGTGCCCTATGTCAACGCCTTCACTCCCTCCCAACCGTAAACCCGTCGTATTGATGACCATGGGCGCCCAGCCCCGCAACGGCCACGCCTATCAGGTGATGACCCACAAATACATCACACCGCTGGTGGAAATCAGCCACTGCATCCCGCTCTTGGTGCCCACCTGCTGTGGCACCGCCGATCTGGAGCAGTATCTGGATCTGGCGGATGGCGTCTACCTGAGCGGCGCGGGCTCCAACATAGACCCCGCCCTCTATGGTCAGGAAAATCTAACTCCGGAGAAGCAGCAGGATCGGGATCGCGATCTGTTCGATTTGCCGCTCATCAAGGGGGCGCTGGCGCGCGGACTACCGATCCTCGGCATCTGCCGCGGCATGCAGGAGATCAACGTGGCGCTGGGTGGGGATATCCACCAGAAGGTCTATAGCGAGCCGGGATATGACGATCATCGGGAAGATTCGGACGACTCAGTAGACGAGCAGTATGGCGAGAGCCACCAGATTCATCTGGTCTCCGGCAGCTGGTTTGCCGACCTGATGGGCGAAGAGAGCATTGCGGTCAACTCGTTGCACGGACAGGGGATCAAGACGCTGGGCAGCGGGCTGGAACCGCTGGCCCGCGCCGAGGATGGCCTGATCGAGGCGATCCACGCCCCTGTCATCTCCCCCTTCCTGCTGGCTGTGCAGTGGCATCCGGAGTGGAAAGCGAGGGAAAACCCCTACTCCATCAAGATCTTCCAGGCATTTGGCGATGCCTGCCGCAAGCGCCAGGCGGTCACCAGCAAGACCTAATTACTCACCAAACCCGCGCGCCTTGAGCTTGGGCATTCCCCCTCGCTCGAGGCGCAAGCCACGACAAGCATCCAGTCCTTTCAAGCCGCGCTGGATATGATCCGGCGACTGGCCGAAGACCATGCCATTGCTGCGATAGAGATTGTTGTCATCCAGCTCGAACTTCTCCCCTCCAATCAACAGCTGCTCACGGCCATTCACCTTGTCGCCACGCTTGATGGGTACCGTCATGTCGCTCAGCACCTCGCCAGTCGCACATCCCTCGCGCCAGCGTGCCTCGCTGGAGAAGGGGGTAATGGCGATCTCGCGCCAGGATCCATCCCTGAACTCGACCCGATAGCGATCCACCAGCAGGTCACAGCCAGCCAACGGCAAGAGCGCCATCAAGCAGATGATTTTCTTTGAAAATTGCACTGGAAGCCCTCCCTGAAGCTATTGAGTGCAGCATAAATAAAATGGCGCATCGGCACACCATTTCTCCGCCATGGAACAGCTATGCTGGAGGTAAACAATGCCAAGGGGCTGCTATGTTTGGCGATAATCTCACTGCACTACCGACCCTGATCTGGATCGGTGAACACCCGTTCTGGCCCCTGCTCACCCTCTCCCTGATGCTGGTGCACTTCTGGCGCCGCCCCGGCGAACGACGGGAGCTGCTCTCCGAGCTTGGTTTCGTGATGATGAGCATAGTGGTCATCGTCCTGATCCAGCTGGAAGGGGGCTGGTTCAAACTGCCGCTCCCCCACCATCTGCTGGTTGAGATCTCCACCCTGCTGGCAGGGCTGGTGATGGTGAAGATCTGGGGGATCCTGCTGTTCGAATTCCTGCTGCCGCTCTGCCACGTGAAGATCCCGCGGATCATCGCCGACATCGTCATCACCATCGGCTACATCGGCTGGGGGCTGTTTCGCCTCTACGCTTCCGGCATGGCGCTCGGGGAGATAGTCACCACCTCGGCGGTGATCACCGCCGTCATCGCCTTTGCCATGCAGGACACCCTTGGCAACCTGCTAGCTGGCGTATCGATCCAGCTCGACAGCTCCATCTCCATCGGTGACTGGCTGCAGGTAGACACCACCCAGGGGCGCGTCGTCGAGATCAACTGGCGCGCCACCACCATCGAGACCCGCAACTGGGAGACAGTGGTCATCCCCAACAGTCACCTGCTCAAGCAGCGTTTCACCGTGCTTGGCCGTCGCCGTGGCGAACCGCTCCAGTGGCGACGCTGGGTCTGGTTCGATCTGACGCTGGATACCCTGCCGACCCAGATCATCGCCCTGATCGAGAAGTCCCTGCGGGAGACCAAACTGCCCTGCGTCGCCAAGCACCCGCAACCTGACTGTCTGCTGATGAACGTCGAAGGGGGGATCGCCCGCTATGCGGTGCGCTACTGGCTGACCGATCTGGCGCGCGATGATCCCACCGACTCCATGGTACGCAGCCTCATCGATGCCGCCCTGCGTCGCAATGACAGGCGCCTCACTCCGCCGATCTTCAACGTCTTTATGGCCAAGGAGAAGCAACATCTGGATGCGCGCCACAAACGCCATACCGCCGAGCGTACCGACACGTTGCGCAAGCTGCCACTGTTTGCCATGTTGCAGGAGAACGAGCTGCTTCAGCTGGCCGATCAGGTGAAATTCGCCCCCTTCGTCAGCGGTGACGTAATGCTGGAGCAGGGGGAGGTATCAAGCTGGCTCTTCGTGCTGGTCAAGGGCGAGGCCGAGATGCTGGTCAATGCGGATGGAAAAGAGTTGAAACTCGGCACGCTCGGGGCCGGTGACTTCTTTGGCGAGCTGAGCCTGCTCACCGGCGAGCCCAGCACCTTCACGGTACGGGCGCTCGCCACGGTCGAGACCTATCGCATCAACCAGGCGATGTTCCAGGCGCTGGTTGCCCAGCGCGAATCGCTGGTCGAGCCCCTTTATCGGGTGCTGAGCGATCGTCAGCAGGAGCAGCAGGCACTGCTGGATCGCGAGGCGGAGTCCATGAAGCATCCACCACAACAGCTGGATCTGCTCGACAAGCTGATGAAGCTGTTTGGCGGCAGATAAGGCAACCTCGGGCGGAGTTGTGACGACAGCTCCGCCATACTACTTCCCCTTCATCACTTCACCAGCACGGCAACCTTCACAACAGCAGCTCGGCCAGCTCTCCCAACGCGCTCAGCTCTACATCCGGCAGTTGCTGCAACTGCTGCCATGGCTGCTGCCGCTCATTGAGCCAGGCGGCGCGAAAACCGTGGAGGCGAGCCCCCAGTACATCGGTCTCGGGATGATCCCCCACATGGAGGATCCGCTCCGCAGGCAGCTTGAGAGCACTGCGGGTCTGCTCAAACATATCCGGGGCCGGCTTCATTCTGGCATTCATCCCCGCCTTGCAGACCAGAGTAAAATAGGGTTCAAGCCCTGCCTGCACCAAATCGAGATTGCCGTTGGTGATGACCACCAGCGGATAGCGTGCCGCCAGCCGGGCCAGCAGGTCATGAGTCGCATCGCTCACCTCGATTTTCGAGCGCTCGGCCAGAAACGCTGCAAATACCTCTTCGGCCACGCGCCCGGCCTGCGCCGCCGGCATCCCCCCCTCCATCATGGCGGTGCAGATGGTCTGCTGGCGCGCCAGACTGACATCGTGGCGCAGCTCTGGCCGAGCCAGCAGCACAGCGCGTTTGAGCTCCAGCCAACGCGGCTTGTCGAGCATGGCAGTGGCCAGATATTCGCTGCGCAGGTGGCTCAACATCCACTGTTCGGCCCGCTCGATGGCAGGGCCGTTGTCATAGAGGGTATCGTCGAGATCAAACGAGATGGCGGCAACCGGCTGCCAGCGGCGATAGAAGTGCATGGACTCTCCTCTGCAACGGGGGCGCACGGCCCGTTATTCATCTTCCTGCGATTCAGGATCCCGCTTGGCCCTCGGGTGAGCGCTGTCGTAGACCTTGGCCAGATGCTGGAAGTCGAGGTGGGTATAAATCTGGGTAGTTGACAGGTCGGCATGGCCCAGCAGCTCCTGCACCGCCCGCAGATCGCCGGAGGACTCCAGCATGTGGGTGGCAAAGCTGTGGCGCAGCTTGTGGGGATGGACATGGGCATTGAGCGCCTGCTTGTTGCCCCAGCCATCGAGGCGGGCCTGTACCGAACGGGCCGACAGCCGCTGCTGGCGGCTGGATACAAACAGCGCCTCACTCTCGGTGCCCGCCAGCAGCGGTCGCACCTTGAGCCATTTGTGCAGCCACTCCACCGCCATCCGGCCGATGGGTAACACCCGCTCGCGGGAGCCCTTGCCGGTCACCCTGAGCTGACGATCGTCGAGTTTCACATCCACCAGATTGAGCCCCACCAGCTCGGCCAGGCGCAAACCGGAGGAGTACATCAGCTCCATGATGGCGCGATCCCGCACCGCCAGCGGATCCTGCTCGTCGGTGATGTTGAGCAGCTGGTGCATCTCGTCCACATCGAGGTTCTTTGGCAGTGGCCGCCCCTGCTTGGGGGTCACAATACCGCGGGCCGGATTGGCCACCAGCCGGCCCTGGCGCACCTGCCAGTCACAGAAGCTGCGCAGGGCGGAGACCTTGGTAGCGAGCGAACGGGGCGCCAGCCCCTCTTTGTGCATCCGGGTCACCAGAGTCCGAACCTGACTCGCCTCAAGCCGGCTCCACGTTTCGAGCCCCAGCTTCACCAGCGCGGCGGTCATCGCCTCCAGATGGGCCTGATAGTTGCTGCGGGTGTGAGGGCTGAGCTGGCGCTCGACCCTCAGATATTCGATGAATGCCGCCAGATCGTCAGCCAATCCGGACGGCAGTGGCTCGGCAACAGGAGGCGCCTTGGCGGGCGCCCTAGCCATGCGCCAGCTCTGGCAGCCGCAGTTGCAGCAGTCGGCCCAGCTGGCCCAGCAACAGGGTGTCGTTGTGCGGGGTGAAGTGGCTGGGATCCGAACTGGCAAAGGCCAACACGCCGAGATCGCCAAGCCGCATCAGGGCGACCGAGTTGACCAGCACGTCGTGACCAAACAGCGCCTGCTTCTCGCTCTGGTTCAGGCGGCCGAAGTAGTAATCCTGCCCCGGCAAACGTTGACCCAGCAGTTGCTCCAACTGTTTGCCCTCGGCCAGAAAGCGCGCCTCGGGGCCGCTTAACTGGAACTTTTTCGGATTAAGCCAGAGCCGCAGACCTGTCAGCCGCAGCCGCTGGACGAAGGCCTTGCCCATCACGGCACTCACCTCGAACAGGGTCTGGCAGCCATAGAGCTCGCCATAGAGATCGGCATAGACCCGGAAGATCCGCTCGTTCTCGCTGGCGATCCCCATCAGTTCGGTGATCTCCTGCTCCAGCTGTTCGATCCGCTCGCGCTGGCGATCCAGCTGGCGTTCGACCAGCGAGACCGATCCCTTGCGCTCGTGGGGAATGCGGATCCTGTCCAGCACGGCACCGTGGCGCTGGAAAAACTCGGGGTAACGGGCCAGGTACTCCAGCACGGCGGCTTCGTCCACCAGTTGCTCCTGCCGTTTGAGTTCACTCATAACTTGGTTGATCCATCAGAGAAAGGGGACTGGCCCCGACATCATGGGCAGCGGGAGCATGGCTCCTGCAGCCGAACCGCTATCAATCGGAATAACTGCTTTATACGTCGATCTGGCCGTCAA
Organism: Aeromonas jandaei; assembly: GCF_037890695.1. Lineage (NCBI taxonomy): Bacteria > Pseudomonadati > Pseudomonadota > Gammaproteobacteria > Aeromonadales > Aeromonadaceae > Aeromonas > Aeromonas jandaei. The sequence goes on from NZ_CP149571.1 coordinate 507,016, forward strand.
AGACATGCTCGGCCGGCCCGGTCATGTAGACCGGCTGGCCCGGCCCTTTCCAGGCGATGGTCAGTTTGCCGCCCGGCAGGCTGACGGTGACCCGCTCCTTGAGCTTGCCCTGACTCATGCCGATGACCGCGGCCGCACAGGCGCCGGTACCGCAGGCGAGGGTCTCCCCCACCCCGCGCTCGAACACCCGCAGCTTGATCTCGGTGGCGTTGACCATCTCCATGAAGCCGACATTGACCCGCTCGGGAAAACGCTCGTGACGCTCCATGATGGGCCCCAGAGTAGCCACCGGCGCATCGGCCACCGACGGCACCTCGATGACGCAGTGGGGGTTGCCCATGGAGACGGCACCGCACATCACGGTATGTTCCTGCGCCCGCAGCAGATAGGTCTTCTCTGCCTTCTGGGCCCGAAACGGGATCTTGCCCGGCTCGAACTGGGGCACTCCCATGTTGACCGTGACCTGATTCTCCCCTTCCAGCTGCAACACGATGCGACCGCGCGCCGTGCTGACCGCGATGCGATCACGGTTGATCAACCCCTTGAGACGCACGAAGCGGGCGAAACATCGGGCGCCATTGCCGCACTGCTCCACCTCGCTGCCATCGGCATTGAAGATACGGTAATGAAAATCGAGCTCGGGGTCATAGGGGGGCTCCACCAGCAGCAGCTGGTCGAAACCGACCCCGAAGTGGCGATCAGCCAGCTTCTTGATGACGTCGTTGCTGAAAAAGATCTTCTGGGTGACACCGTCCACCACCATGAAGTCGTTTCCCAGCCCGTGCATCTTGGAAAAATCTATCAACATCGTGCGTTCCTGTTTTTGGGCGCGCGCTCAAGGCACTTTTAAAGGCAGCTTAAGGCAGCAAGTGCTCACCGCGCCAGAGATCGGTCAACTGCTCGCGCTCTCTGATGAGGAACGATTGCGTACCGTCCACCAGCACTTCGGCGGCACGGGGACGGGTGTTGTAGTTGGATGACATGGTAAAGCCGTAGGCACCGGCCGAGCGCACCGCCAGCAGCGACCCCTCGGCGATGGCCAGGGTTCGCTCCTTGCCGAGGAAATCACCGGTCTCGCACACCGGACCCACCACGTCATAGAGCGCAGGGGTATGGCCGGCACGGCTATCCACTTCGATGATGTTCATCCAGGCGCCATAGAGCGAGGGGCGCAGCATGTCGTTCATGCCGGCATCGATCAGCGCGAAGTTGCGGGTCTCACCCGGCTTCAGATACTCGACCCGGGTCAACAGCACGCCGGCATTGGCGACGATGGCGCGGCCCGGTTCGAACAGCAGGGTCAGATCCCGGCCCGCCAGCTTCTGCTTGAGCGCTTCGGCATACTCGGTCGGGTGCGGTGGCTGCTCGGAACCATAGTTGACCCCCAGGCCGCCACCCACATCCAGATGGTGGATATGAATACCTTCCGCCGCCAGCCCATCGATCAGCCGCAGCAGCTTGTCCGCCGCCTCCATAAAGGGATTCAATTCAGTGAGTTGCGAGCCGATATGGCAATCCACCCCGACGATCTCGATATGTTCCATCGCCGCCGCCTTGCGATAGATGGCGGGGGCCAGCTCGATGGGGATGCCGAACTTGTTCTGCTTGAGGCCAGTGGAAATATAAGGATGGGTACCTGCATCGATATCCGGATTGACCCGCACCGACACCGGTGCCTTCTTGCCCATGCTGCCCGCCACCCGGTTGAGGCGCTCCAGCTCGGCTTCCGACTCCAGATTGAAGCAGAGGATCTCTTTATCCAGCGCGAGGCGCATCTCGGCCTCGCTCTTGGCCACCCCGGAGAAGACCACTTTGCGCGGGTCGCCACCCGCCGCCAGCACCCGTGACAACTCGCCACCGGAGACAATGTCAAACCCTGACCCCAGTCGGGCCAGCAGGTTGAGCAGCGCCAGGTTGGAGTTGGCCTTGACCGCATAGCAGATCAGGTGGGGAATATCGCCCGCGGCCTTGTCAAAGGCGTGCCAGTGACGTTCGAGGGTGGCACGGGAGTAGACATAAAGCGGAGTACCGTACTGCTCGGCAAGCTGTTGCAGCGAGGTTTGCTCGGCCTGAAGCTGGCCAGCGGCATCGTAGTTAAAGTGATCCAAAGGGGCGGTTCCTTCCTAGAATGGGTGCGGCATTATTGCGGCGCGGCCTCGTTGGTTGCCGCAGGGGTCGCAGGCTGTGCCGCTTGCGGTGTACTCTGGCTCTGGGGTTGCTCGGGAGGCGGCATATAAAGCGGCCCCTTCAGACCGCAGGCGGCCAACCCGAGGGAAAGAAGAGTAGCAAGCAGACACTTGGTGAACTGGGTAATCATAATGGTTCGCTGCGAAAAAAATTTTGGCCCTCTATAATCGCACTCACATTGTTAAAAGCAACAGGATAAACCGATGAAGGATCACGAGTATCACGCCCTGACCGACGCCTTTTTCCAGTACGTGGAGGACACGCTCGACGAGGGGTATCCGGATATCGACTGCGAGCGCAACGGGGGTGTCCTGACCCTCGTGTTCGAGAACAAGACCAAGGTCATCATCAACAAGCAGGAGCCGCTGCACCAGATTTGGGTCGCCACCCGCGAGAACGGCTTCCACTTCGAACTGCAGGGTGAAACCTGGATCGACAACCGTTTCGGCCATGAGCTCAAGGCTCTGCTGAGCAAGTCCTGCACCGCTCAGGCTGGTGAACCCGTGGTATTCCCATGATTGACCGCCATCCGCAGGGCGCCCGCTATGCGGTGATCTGGCTGCACGGGCTGGGTGATTCAGGCGCCGGCCTGGCCCCGCTGGTGGATGCGCTGGATCTGCCCGCTGACTTGCCAGTGCGTCACCTGTTGCCGGATGCCCCCGAGCGCCCCATCACCATCAACATGGGCTACAAGATGCGCGGCTGGTACGACATCAAGAGCTTCGAGGATCCCGCCGAGCGGGCCGTGGAGTCCCATGTCCGTGAATCGGCCAGCCAGATCAGCGCCCTGCTGGATCAGCTGGTCGCCGAAGGGTTTGCCCCCGAACAGATCGTGCTGGCGGGCTTCTCCCAAGGCGGGGTGATTGCCTCCTTCACCGCGCTGCGCTATCAGGCAACGCTGGCGGGCCTGCTCTGCATGTCCACCTATCTGGCCGCGCCAGACAAGCTGGCAGACGAAATGAGCGAAGCCGCTCGCTCCCTGCCCATCTGCTACATGCACGGCATCTACGACGATGTGGTGAGCCTGTCGCTCGGTTGGGATGCCAAGAACCGGCTGGAAGAGATAGGGCTTGCCCCGGAGTGGCACGAATACCCGATGCGCCACGAGATTTGCCGCCCTCAGCTGGGCGACATTCGCAGCTGGCTGCTGACCCGTCTCGGCGCCTGAGCAACCGCAAACGCAAACGGCCTGCAACTGCAGGCCGTTTTTATTGCTGGGCTCTCAGGATGCGTATCCGCAGCGGCTAACCCACATCTCGGGTCGGCGGCACCTGTTCACGCCCCGCCCCCTGGCTGCGGTAGGGAATAACCGCCAGCTCGCCATTGTGCTGCACTATCTCGTAGTACTGGGGCAGGTTGAAGTTGATGAACTGACCGTCATCGCTGAAGCGCTCGTGATTCGAGGTGTAGAAGCGGTTTACGCCGGAGACCAGCTCATCCTTGTTGCCGGCAAAATGCTGGTAGATCTCGACCCGGTTCGCCTCATCGAGGATATAGATGTTGGTGCCCGCATCCCGGGTATCGAAGAAGAACTGCACCAGCCCCTCGCTGGCATAGGCATCAACGATGCTCGGCAGATGTTGGCTGTGGGTCTTGTCGAGCCGCAGCGGCAGGTGATCCAGCTTGTTGTGGGAGATGTGGCGGTAAAAATCGATGGCGTTTTCCAGCTTCTTCACCGACACCCCGCGCCGCTCGAAGAAGATGCCGTACTTCTCCTTACCGAGCGCCATGGTCTTGACCAGCTGCTGCTTGTCGCGGGCAAGGCGCAGGTCGATACACTCGGCCACCAGCGTCTGGAAGCGGGAGCGTACCAGAGAGCGGAAGTGCTGGCTGTAGCAGAACACCTCGATCATCTCGGGGGCGGCGGCATCCTGATGCATCTTGCCGAGGATAGTGGTGAGGGCATCGACCACCGCCTCGTCCCCCTGAAAATGGAGGGTACGGATCTCGCTCCAGGAGTTGCGATAGACCAGATCCACCGAACCAACTAGACACTCCTGGTTGCGACCAAACGAAAATACATCCACGGTATTGGCGTCGAACTCGATTACCTGCCCGACCCAGTGGCTGGTCGGATCCATCTCCAGGTTGAGGAAGATGGAAAGCTGACGGATCTCGCACGGCCGACTGAGCGCCAGATTGGTGGCGAGCGGGTACTTCTCGGGGAAGCAGCCGGAGAGATCGCGACAGAACTGGTGCAGATTGTCGATGTGCAGATCCGATCCCTGATTGAAGAGGTGCACCCGTGACTGGGGCGTCAGCAGATCGTTGAAATAGGCCCAGGAGACCAGCTTGCTGATGTAGCCGTTGAACTCGAGCGGCGCGCGGCCAATGATGTCCACCGGCTCCAGCGAATGCTTGTAGAGATACCAGCCGGCGCGGTTGAGGCGACCGTGCGGCACCTGCACGAAGCTGAGATCCGGCTCGCTCAGATCCGGCGCTATCTTGAGGTTCACCCGCTGTACCTTGCCCGGCAGGCTCTCGAAGGCAGCATAGAGCTTGCGCGACAAGATGCCGATATCTTCCGGGTTGATCGACTCGCTGATGTTGTTGCGGCGGGCGAACTGGATCAGGTTGCGGTAGCTCTGCATCAGGGCTTCCAGCAACTCGGCATGGGCAATCTTCACCTCCTCGACCTTCCACTCGTGGCGGTGATCGAGATGGTACAGCTTTTCCTGACTCCAGCCCCAGTAAGAGACCAGCTGGCTCATCTGCTCGCGACGCCACTCGGGAGAGTGATCGTCCTTGGGATGGCTGAGGCCATCGCACACCTTGAGGTAGAAGCAGCGGCGCACCAGATCGAGTCGCGCCATGTCACCGATGGACTTGAGGTAGTTGGTCACCTTGTCCAGCATCAGGCAGTAGTTGTCGAGCCGGTAGTGCATCCCCTCGTTGTGCTGGAACCAGTCGCGGCCAATCATCGAGAGCAGGCGGGTATTGGGGTACTCGTGGGAGTAGGCTTCCATCAGTACCGACTTGAGCACGGCTTTATAGGGAGAGTCGATCCCCTTGTAGAGCTGCCACAGTGCCGAGCCGAAATACTCCTCAGCCGGGATCCGGTTAAAACTGCCCAGATCGAGCCAGTCATCCTGATCGAGCTGGCCGCTCTCGAACAGCCCGTTCACATACTCGTCGTAGTGGTCGTCATATTCGACAGGCACCAGATACCAGATAAGCCGCTTGCCGGCGATATGCATGGCGCTGCGGTAGAACTCGTCGAGCAGCAGCAGATGCTGGGCGCTGCCACAGCTCTCCCCCTGCATCTCGGCATCATTGGTCTGGCGGAACTTGTCTTCGGGGATCAGGAAGAAGTTGAGATCAACCCCGCGCTGTTCCGCCCACTTGGAGAGTTGCTGGCACTTCTGCTCCAGCAGATCGAGCCGCGTCTGCGACAAGCCGGCCACGTGGCAGACCCAGATATCGAGATCCGAGTGACAGCACTGGCCGATGGAGGAGGTGCTGCCCATGGAGTAGAGCCCTTGAATGGCTCGGTCATGGGTGGCAAGCCCGTTGAGGCAATTGGCATTCTGGCAGAGGTCATCGATGAAGGCTTGCTGTTCCGGGGTGGTGCTGAAACTCCAGATGCCATGAGGGACATCCCCGGAAACATAGCCAGGCAACAGGGGATGATTGAAGTGCAGCATGACCGGCAGCAGTTGAAATACCTGCTGCCCGTAGCGACTCATGAGGCCCAGCGCCCGTTGCGTCTTGAGACGGGTAATCCCGTCATAACGCGCAACCAGCGTGTCGAGTTTTTCCAGCAATGCCCTGCCTATCACCAAGGTGAAAATGACGCACCAAAAGCGGGATACGTCAAAAAAGTGTGATCATGTTAACAATGCAAACAGCAGTGGTAAACAAGCCGACAGCGAATCACCGGATTATTTCTGGTACGACCACAACAAGTATCAGGGGAAACGGTTAAATTTCAATAATTTCAATGAATTAATCAGTCACCTCAACTTAATGAAAATCATTTTCAGCCTCCATTTTTGAGCTTGAGCCCGCTTTTGCCGGCTCCGCCATGAAAGCCCGGGCAAAGGGTGGTAATATCGATTTCCTTCTAAAAATGAAACAACTGATTGATATGGCAGCCCGAACCCTGAAAATTGCCACTCGCAAGAGCCCGCTGGCCCTGTGGCAGGCCAACTTTGTAAAAGACCAGCTTGAAGCCCTGCATCCAGAGTTGCAGGTCGAACTGGTACCGATGAGCACTCAGGGTGACAAGATCCTCGATACCCCGCTGGCCAAAGTGGGCGGCAAGGGGTTGTTCGTCAAGGAGCTGGAGACCGCCATGCTGGAAGGGCGCGCCGACATCGCCGTCCACTCCATGAAAGACGTGCCGGTGGAGTTTCCCGAGGGGCTCGGTCTGCACACCATCTGCGTGCGGGAAGATCCGCGCGATGCCTTCGTCTCCAATCGCTTCAAGGCCATTGCCGAGCTGCCGCAGGGGGCCGTGGTCGGCACCTCCAGCCTGCGTCGCCAGTGCCAGCTGCGTGCAGCCCGCCCCGACCTGGTGATCCGGGATCTGCGCGGCAACGTCAACACTCGCCTCGCCAAGCTGGATGCCGGTGAATATGACGCCATCATTCTGGCAGCCGCCGGTCTGAAACGACTGGAGATGGCGCACCGCATCACCGCCTTTATCGAGCCGGAGCAGAGCCTGCCGGCCAACGGTCAGGGGGCTGTCGGCATCGAATGCCGCCTCGACGATGTTGAGCTGCACGCCCTGCTGGCGCCGCTGGAGCACGCCGAGACCCGCGCCCGGGTGCTGACCGAGCGAGCCATGAACCGCGCCCTGCAAGGTGGATGTCAGGTGCCTATCGGTGCCTATGCACTGGTCGAGGGCCAGCAGATCTGGCTGCGCGGTCTGGTGGGCAGCCCGGATGGCACCCGCGTCATCCGCGACGAAATCCGCGGCCCGGTGAGCGAAGGCGAAACGCTGGGAGAGACGTTGGCACAGCGCCTGCTGGCGGCTGGCGCCGACGAGATCCTGGCCGAGGTCTACCGCGCATGATCCCGCTGGTGGTGCGTCCGGCCGCCCAGGCCACCGAGCTGGCGCAGTTTCTGCGCCGGCACGGTCATGTACCACTCTGCTGCCCGCTGCTGGCAACGGTCGCGGGCAGCGACCTCCCCCGCCTGGCCGACATGCTGCAAGAGGCTGACATAGTTATCGTCGTCAGCATCCATGCCGTTCATTTTGCACACGATTTTCTGTTGCAAACTGGTCTGACCTGGCCACATATTGAGTACTTCGCAGTGGGTCAGGCGAGTGCCGATGCCTTTGCCGAAGTGGGCGTGCGGGCGATCTGCCCGGACGACCCGCGCAGCGAGGGACTGCTGGCCCTGCCCGAACTGCAGCAAGTGAGCGGCAAGCGGGTGGTGATCCTGCGCGGCAATGGCGGGCGGGATCTCATCGCCAGCACGCTGGCCTCACGCGGTGCTCTGGTGCACTATTGTGCCGCCTACGAGCGCCACTACCCCGAGTTTGACGGGGAAGCATTGACCAGCCACTGGCAGGCTGCCGGGCTCGACAGCCTGCTTGTCACCAGTGGTGAACTGTTGCAACGCCTGCTGGAGCTGGTTCCCACCAGCCAGCAGCCCTGGCTTTTTGACCGCCTGCTGGTGGTCCCCAGCCCGCGCGTGGCCGAGATGGCCAGCGCTGCGGGCTTTATCCATATCACGATTGCCCAAGGTGCATCCAACCAGGCCCTGATGGCCGCACTGGAACTGAGGAAGATGGAATGACAGCACAACAAGAATCCCAGGTCACACCCCAGCCGACCGCCGTGGTCAATGGCAGCAAGAGCCGCTCCGGTGCCGTTCTGGGAGGGGTCGCCATCCTGCTGGCCCTTGGCCTGACCGGTGGTCTCTATCTGCATGGCCACAAGAATGCGGTAGCCCAGCAGGCCGAACTGGCCCAGCTCAAGCAGCAGCTGGCCAGCGCCGTGAGCAAGATTGACCAGAGCAACAGCAAGGATGCCGAACAACTGGCCGCGCTGGGCCAGACCCAGCAACGGCTGCAGGGCGAGATGCAGGGGCTGCAGAACCGGGTACTGGATCTCAACGACAAGCGCCCCAACGACTGGATGCTGGCCGAATCCGAGTATCTGGTTCGGATGGCGGGCCGCAAGCTGTGGCTGGAGCATGACCTTGTCTCTGCCATCACATTGCTCGGCAACGCCGACGAGCGCATTGCCGCCCTCAACGACCCCAGCCTGATGCCGATCCGCAAGGCGCTGGCCGAAGATATCACCAAGCTCAAAGGGATGCCGCGCATCGACCGCGAAGGACTGACCCTCAAGCTGGCCGCCCTCGAAGACCAGATCGAGCTGCTCCCGCTCTCCGCCGTCAACATGCCGGAAGCCAAACAAGAGCAAGATCAGGCGGTCAGCACCAATCCTGACGAGTGGGAAAGCAACCTGAAGAAGAACTGGGTCAAGTTCACCGAAAACTTCATCACCATCCGTCGCCGTGATGGCGCCGTGGAGGCGCTGCTCTCGCCACAGCAGGAATTTTTCCTGCGCGAAAACCTCAAGACCAAGCTGCTGCAGGCACAACTCGCCGTCTATCGCGAACAGCAGTCCCTCTATGAAGACAGCATCGACAAGGCGCAGCGCTGGCTGACCCAATATTTCGATACCGACAACAGCGCCACCCACTACATGCAGGGTGAGCTCGACAAGCTCAAGGGCGAGCAGATCCAGATCAGCTATCCGGAGCAATTCAAGACCCAGGCGATGCTGGAGCAGGTGCTGACCGAGCGCCTGCAACGCATTCTGGCCAGCAGCTAAGGGGGCACCATGATCCGCATTATCATTCTGGTTGCCGTCATGGTCGCAGGGCTGATCTTTGGCCCGCAGGCATCAGGCAACAAGGGCTATGTCCTGATTGCGCTCGGCAACTACACTATCGAATCTTCCGTCACCAGCGCGGTGATCCTGGCCGTGCTGTTCTATGGCGCTCTGCTGATCGTCGAGTGGCTGCTGGGCCGGGTGTTCGGCCTGCGCCGCAAGACCCTCGGCTGGTACGGCTCCCGTCGCCGCCGCAAGGCCAATCAGCAGACCGTGGCCGCAACCTTGGCGATGGCCGAAGGCCACTACAGCCAGGCTGAAAAGCTGATGCTCAAGGGTGCCAGCAACAGCGACACCCCGCTGCTCAACTATCTGAGCGCCGCCAAGGCGGCCCAGGCGCGCGGTGACGATGTCCGCCGGGATCAATACCTGCAAAAGGCGCAGGAGGAGAACCCCAAAGCCGAGCTGGCGCTCACCCTGACCCAGACCCAGCTGCAGATCGAGCAGGGCCAGTACGACACGGCGCTGGCGATGCTGGAGTCGGTCTACGCTCTCAACCCGCGCCATCCCATGGTGCTGGATCAGCTGCGCCAGGTGCATCTGGCCCGCCACGACTGGGCGGCCCTGTGCGACCTTATCCCCACCCTGCACAAGGTGGGCAAGCTGACCCCGAAACAGGAAGAGGAGCTGCTGCAACAGGCGTGGAATGGCCGTCTGCAGCAGGCGGCAAGCAATCTGGAGACCCTCAAGGCGGTGTGGCAGGAGCTGCCGCGCAAGCTGCGCCTTGAACCTGAGCTGCTGGCCAGCTACGGCGATCTGCTGCGCGGGCTGGGTGCCGACAGCGAAGCGGCCAGCCTCTGGCAGGAGGCGCTGCGCAAGCAGGTCATACCGCAGCTGCTGAGCCGTCTGCCCAAACTGAAACTCGACAACTACCAGCCGCTGCTGGCACTGCTGCAAAAACAGCAGGGGCAGCCGGAGGTCGACAACGCGCTGGCCCAACTCTATCTGCTGGCCGGCCAGCTGGACGAGGCCCAGAAGTTGCTGGAACAGCAGGTGGAGAAGGCGCCCAGTGCCGCCGTCTACCACGCGCTCGGTCAGGTGATGGACAAGCGCCGCCTTACCAACAAGGCCAACGAGTACTACCGTCAGGCGCTGGATCTGGCGGGGATTTGATCCTGAAACTGCAAACAGCAAAAAGAGAAGAGGCCGCACAATGCGGCCTCTTTTTTATCTCTTTGTTCTGCTCTCGTCAGGTGGTGAGCCGCTCCAGCTCGCCAATCAGCCAGATGGCCTCGGCGCGGTGGCTACCGCACACATCTGCCATCGGACGAAAGCCGCCACATACCGCCGGCCGCTCTGGCTGGCCGAAGATCTTGCAGCCAAGGCGCGCATCAAGCTGGATGCAGGGGACGCCAGCCGGTTTGCCATCGGGCATGCCAGGGATGGCACTGCTGATACTGGGAGCGATGCAACAGGCACCGCAACCGGAACGACACTCCATACAACCCACTCCTGTCACAGGATCAACCTGCACTGTCGGACTCTCTGCCACCATAGCCCAGGCCATCTCACAAACGTAGAGGGCAGGCAGCAAAAAGCCCGACCGCGAGGCGATCGGGCTTGATTCACTACCGCATGGCGGGCAGAGCCATCATCACAGGATGATGTCGCGAACCACGCTGTCTTTGCGTTCCAGATAATGGATCGACTTGATGCGACGGCACATAGTACGGGACTTGCCGCCGACCAGTATTCACTACATCACAGAATAATGTCGCGCACTACGCTGTCTTTGCGCTCAAGGTAATGGATCGACTTGATACGGCGGATGGTGCGCGATTTGCCACGGATCAGCAGGGTCTCGGTGGTCGCCATCACGCCATCGCTGGTGATGCCGTCAAGCAGATCACCCTTGGTGATACCGGTGGCGGAGAAGATGACGTTGTCATTCTTCGCCATGTCTTCCAGCTTGAGCACCTTGTTGACGTCGATGCCGAGCGCTTCGCAGCGGGCAATCTCCTGCTCACCCAGCGCGATCACCTCGGGGCTGTCGCCCTTGACCCGGTGACGCGGCACCAGACGGGCCTGCATATCGCCATCCAGCGCGCGGATCACCGCAGCGGAGATCACCCCTTCCGGTGCGCCGCCGATGCCGTACAGCATGTCCACTTCGCTGTCCGGCAGACAGGTGAGGATGGAGGCTGCGACGTCACCATCGGGAATGGCAAACACCCGCACGCCCAGCCCCTGCATCTCCTTGATCGCCTTGTCATGACGCGGCTTGGCCAGGGTAATGACGGTCAGACGGGAGAGCGGCTTGCCCAGCGCCTTGGCCACAGCCTTGAGGTTCAGCTCGAGAGCCTGATTCAGGTCGATGGCGCCTTTGGCCCTGGGGCCGACGATCAGCTTTTCCATGTACATGTCAGGCGCTTTCAGGAAGGAACCCTTGTCGCCCACCGCCAGCACAGCCAGCGCATTGGCCTGACCCATGGCAGTCATGCGGGTACCCTCGATGGGATCGACCGCGATATCCACCGCGTCGCCATGCCCGGTACCGACCTTCTCGCCGATGTAGAGCATCGGCGCTTCATCAATTTCACCTTCGCCGATCACAATCTCACCATCGATCTCGATCTGGTTGAGAATGTGGCGCATGGCCGCAACGGCCGCCCCATCGGCGATATTCTTGTCACCACGTCCGAGCCACTTGTAGCCAGCCAGTGCAGCCGCTTCCGTCACTCGGGAAAACTCGATTGCCAGTTCACGTCTCATCGCATATCCAACCTATGGAGCTCGAAAACGGGCGGCATTCTACCACAAGGGCAAACCTTTGCGCACAAAAGTAGCTGACAGGCGCATAAATGTAGCCAATTCATCCAATTGCAACCCAACTGCCATCGACTCTTCATCCAACTGTCACCCCGCTGTCATCCTCCCTCCCTAGGATGGCCCCGTCTTCCAAACAAAAGCTTGCAACACAAGGGATTAAGATGAAAAAGCTGACTGTAGTGGCACTGGCGCTGACTGCCGCCTTCCAGGCTCAAGCCGTTGAAGTGTATAAAAACGACACCTCTTTGCTGGATCTCTATGGCCGCATCTATGCCGGTCAGTTCTTCGGTGACAAGAAAGAAGGCGTCGATGCCACCCACCCGAACGGCACTCAGGATTACAGTGCCAAGCAGGGCGCCAACCAGTTTGTCCGCTTCGGAGCCAAAGCCGAGACCCAGATCCAGAGCGGTCTGAAAGCGCTGGCCCAGTACGAAGTGCAGATGTATATCAACGACAGCGAGAAGACCATCAGCGAGAACTCCGACAACATGCGTACCCGTCTGGCGTTTGCCGGTGTGGGCGCAGACTGGGGTAGCGTCACTTTCGGCCGTCAGAAAGGGGCTCCCGGCTTCCTGGCTGACTGGACTGATGTCGCCCTTTCCGATGGCTACGGCAACGATGCGCTGGGTGCCAAGACCGATACCTTCGCCACCAACCGTGCCGGCTCCGTGCTGAAATACTCCGGTCTCTTCAACGGCTTCCAGCTCGATACCAGCTACAAGTTCGACGGCGGCGACACCGAACAGACCACCAGCAAGGATAGCGATGCCGCCTACGGTGCTGCCGTGGCCTATACCTTCCCGTTCAATCTGTCGCTGGGTACTGCCTACAACGTGGGCATCCGCGACAAGAGCGGCGAGAGTGATGCCAAGCTGTGGATCATCTCTGCCAAGTACGACAACAAGGCCGCCTACGCCGCCCTGAGCTATGCCGACGGCAGCGACTTCCTGGCCACCGGCACCGACCACACCGGCTGGGAAGCCGCGCTGGGCTACAACTTCGAGAACGGCTTCGGCCTGATGGCGCTGTGGAACAAGCAGGAGCAGGACAAGGCGGGCGTCAAGAAGGACAACGTGGACTACTACACCCTGGGCGCCCAGTACAAGTTCAACAAGAACCTGCGCGTTATCGGCGAGTACCGCATCAACAATCTGGACAGCGTGGCCGGAACTGCGACCGCCAACAAGGATGACTTCCAGCTGGCGGCCCGTTACGACTTCTAATCGGGTCAGGATGGATACCAAAAGCGCGATGGCATGCCATCGCGCTTTTTGCTTTGTTCACGCAGCGGCAAACTGGCCTAGGCTCAACAGGTGATGTTTGTACGACACGAGGCTGGATGATGTTGAAACAGCTTGCTGCACTCCTGCTTTTGCTGGCTCTGCCGGCACATGCACTCTCGATCGCCATGGTGCTCTGGCGCGGCGAGACTGCGGCAGAGACCGGTTTTCGCGAAGAGCTGCTGCGCCTTGGCTATCAGCCCACCTTCACCACCTTCGATGCAGCGCAGGATCGCGCCACGCTGGCGGCCATGCTGCGCCAGCAAATTGAGCCCAAGCTGGCCAGCTACGACTACATCTACACCTTCGGCACCACTGCCACCGCCATGACCAAGAGTCTGCTGGCCGATCGTAAGCCCCTCATCTTCAGCGTGGTCTCGGATCCGGCAGGTGCCGGTTTTCTGGCAAAGGATAAAAACCTGAACAAGATGGTGGCAGGCACAAGCAACATGGTGCCGATGGCGCTGCAGCTGGCCAATGCCAGCAAGTACCTGCCCGCCGGCAAACGGCTCCTCGTCCCCTTCAACCCGCGGGAGCAGAACACCCGCCTCGTCACCGACATGCTCATCTCCGAGGCCAGACGCTACAACTGGCAAGTAGTGCCCTGGCGGATTGCCCCGGATCCCAAGCGGCTCGATAGCGAGCTGAAGCGACTGCAGCAGGATGCCAGCAACGACATCGTCTTTCTGGCGGCAGACAGCTACCTGCTCTCCATCGCTCCCCGTCTGCTGAGCACCCTGAACGACGCGGGCATCCCCACCATCTGCAGCGCCGAGCTCTTCGTCCAGCACGGCTGCACGGTCGGTACCATCAGCAGTTACAAGCTGCTCGGCAAGATGGCCGCCGACATCATCCACCTCAACCAGCAGGGCATCCCGCTGCAGGATATCGCGCTGAAGTTCGATGCCAATCCCAAGCTGGTACTGGGCCCCCTCGGTAAACTGCGCCAAAGCGGGCAATAACAGAGCCCGCCCAACCAATCCCTTGATGGAGATCCCGGCACGACAAGTGCCGGTCGGGTATGATATCGGCTCCCGGATTCGAGGCACCTCCCATGAGTACCACCGTCTTCTTTGCCGTGCTGCTGGCAGCCCTGCTCCATGCCAGCTGGAATGCCCTTGTCAAAATCGGTGAGGAGCGACTGGTCGGCATTTCGCTGGTCGCCCTCTTCTCCGGGTTGATTGCCGCAGTCGCCCTGCTGCCAATGGGGTTGCCATCACAGGCTGAACTGCCCTGGCTAGGTCTCTCGATTTTGCTTCATACCGGTTACTGCCTCTTTCTCAGTCATGCCTACAATCAGGGCGATTTTGGCCAGATCTATCCGCTCGCCCGCGGCAGCGCCCCGCTGCTCGCCATGCTGTTAAGTGCCATGCTGCTCGGTGACTACCCGGGCTACGGCGGTATCGTCGGCGCCTGCGTGCTGATCATGGGAGTCCTGCTGATGGCCTGGCGAGGGGGGCAGCAACGGCTTGGCAGCAAAGCCGTTCGGGCCGCGCTGCTCACCGCCATGTTTACCGCGACTTATACCCTCTCGGATGGGGCCGGCGCCCGGGCTGGCGGCGAGCCGGTGCGCTATACCCTCTGGTTGTTCGCCTGCACCGGTCTGGTGATATTGCTGGTACTAATCGCCCATCAGAAGCGCAACACCTGGCGCCAGATCCGCCAGCATGCTGCAGCAGGCGCGACAGGAGGAGCCATGTCCCTGATCGCCTACGGCATCGTCATCTGGGCCATGACCCAGGCTCCCATCGGCGTGGTTGCCGCCCTACGCGAAAGCAGCGTGTTGTTTGCCATGCTGCTCTCGGTCTGGCTGCTGAAAGAACCGCTGGGGAGAGCCCGCCTGACCGCAGCCGCCATTATTACCGGTGGCGTGCTGTTGACTCGTCTTGGATAAGGGAATCAATTTTCATTTGCTTTTAAATCTGTCGACAAACTATGCATTTATCTATTCACGGATATCGAGCGGAAAATAGATGAGCCAGAATCGTAAATGATTACATCCGCAACGTATTAATTAACTGGCATTGCTATTTCGAACTGATTGAGAACCATATGGCTAACTTACCAAGTCGATGCCGTTAATGGTAAAATCGCGCCCATTCAATGCTTGGCAGCACCACCCCCTCTCTCCATGGCATTCGCCATGCAGGTTCGTCAAACAGTGATTTGCGGCCACCAAACGATCCGTGGCTGAACGTTTGTGCCTGTCGCACCGCGACAGGCTGATGCACTCCGGATAATTAATTTATCCAGCTTGATATGTTTAATTTTTGATTATTTAAAATGCTGCACCAGCAGGGAGTTTTATATGTCAGCAAAAAAGCTGAAATTGGGTGCCTTTATATTGATGATACTCACATCGGTATTTGGCGTTACTAATATCGGGATCGGTTTCTACCGCATGGGATATGCCGCCATTCCGATGTTCGTGGTCGGTGGTCTGTTCTTTTTCATCCCCTTCATCTTGATGATGATTGAGTTCGGTACCGGTTTTCGCAAAGAGGCTGGCGGCATCTTTACCTGGATGCGCCACTCGGTCTCGACCCGCTACGCCTTTATCGGGCTGACCATGTGGTTCGCCTCCTACGTCATCTGGATGTTCGGCAAGGCGCTCTCCATGTGGGTGCCCCTCTCCTTCATGCTGTTTGGCCGCGACATCACCGTTATCCCGGTCACCCTGGGCACCGGTATCGACTTTGGCCCCTTCATTCTGGGCGTCGTCGCCATCGCACTGGTGGCCATTGTGACCAAACTCATCACCTTCGGTAGCGCCCGTTTTGCCAAGGTAGCGGCCATCGGCGGCCTCTCCGTCGTAGCCCTCAACGTGCTGTTGCTGGTTGGCGGCGTTTTGACCTTCGCCGTGAGCGGCATGACCCTGCAGGAGCCCTTCACCGAGGCATCGCTAACCTCTTCTCCCAATGCCGCCTTCAACGACATCATCCCTTTCCTCGGCTTCATGGTATTCGCCATCTTCGCCTACGGCGGCGTCGAAGCGATGGCCGGTGTGGCTGACGAACTGGAAGATCCCGAGCGCGACCTCAAGCGCGGCATCTTCCTCTCTGGCGCCTTCATCGTGCTCTGCTACATCATCGGCTTTCTGGCGGTCGGCTCCATCATGCGCTGGAGCGATTTCCCGGCCGAGGGGATCACCTCCCTCTCAGCTCTCTTCATCATCATGCTGGAGCTGGGTCGTCATCTGGGTGGCGAGTGGCTGGGCCAGATCTTCATGCGCTTTGCCGGCCTTGGCATGTTCCTGAGCTATCTGGGGGCCTTCATCGCCCTCTCCTACGCACCGCTGCGCCAGTTTATCACCGGCACCCCCAGCTACTTCTGGCCGGAGCGCTTCCAGCGTGAAAACCAGAATGGCGTTCGCGTCGAGGCCCTCAAGGTTCAGGCCTGGGTGGTCTGCATCTTCATCGCGGCCAAATCCATCTTCACCCTGATCAATCCGGAAGGGGCAGCCGCCCTCTATGAACTGATCATCACCATGACCAACGTCGGCATGACCCTTCCCTACATGTTCCTCATCTACGCCTGGTATCGCTATCGTCACAATCCGGCACTGGAGAAGGACCTGATCTTCTTCAAGAGCTCGGGCTCGGTACTGCTGGCCACCATTGTCAGCCTGATCCTGGTGGCATTCGGCAACGTCTTTACCGTAGTCGCCCCCTTTATCTCCGGTGACATCTCGACCGGCGTCTGGACCATCATAGGTCCGGTACTGTTCGTCATCATCGCCATGCGGTTCAAAATCAAGCAGGAGGATGCCCACTGATCGGCTATTTCATCCTGATAGTCAGCGGGGCCTTCGGGCCCCGTTTTTTCCTTTAACATCAGCTAAAACGGCCTGTTAAAAGACCTCGGAGAGACCTCTTTGGATACTTAAATCAGGGCCTTAACGGTTACAACGCAGCAAATTATCAATATCAAGGTGAGAATCATTGTGAAGCGCCAATTCACGACATATAACTTACCGAGATATCCCTGTTTTTTGTCCGGTAGAGCAGATCATGATGATGCGTTCCCTTCTTCCCCTGTTGCTTGGCGCAGTAATGCTGCCGGCCGCTATGGACAGTGCCCACGCCAACCCCTTTTCCGCCAGCAGCAATCACAGCTTTCTGGAGCGAAGGGATATTCCCAACCTCAATTCGGCCGCTTTCGTGGTCGCCAACCACAGAACCGGCGAAGTGCTCTCCGAACACAACGGCAGTCGGGTGATGCCCATCGCCTCTCTCACCAAGCTGATGACCGCGCTGGTGGTGCTGGACGCCAACCAGCGTCTCAATGAAACCCTCACCGTCACCAATGCGGATGTTGATCGTATCAAGGGCACAGGGTCACGTCTGGCCATCGGTTCGAAACTGAGCCGGGCCGAGATGCTCCATATCGCCCTGATGTCGTCGGAAAACCGTGCCGCCTCAGCGCTGGGACGCAACTACCCGGGCGGTCTGCGCGCCTTCGTCGAGGCGATGAATGCCAAGGCTCGCATGCTGGGGATGTGGAACACCCACTATGCCGACAGCACTGGCCTCAACCCGCGCAACGTATCGACCGCTCAGGACTTGGCCAAGCTTGCGGCAGCAGCCGCTGCCTATCCGCTGATCCGTCAATACTCCACCGACGATCAGAGCTATGTGCGAACCAACAAGAGCCAGCTCCACTATCGCAACTCCAACCGGCTGGTACGTGAGGGTCAGTGGGAATTTACCCTCTCCAAAACCGGCTATATCCGCGAAGCGGGTCGTTGTCTGGTGCTGGGTACCAGGGTGAACAACGAGCCAGTGATCATGGTGCTGCTGAATGCCGAAACCACCAACGACCGGGTGGCCGATGCCAAGCGGATCAAAACCTGGCTGGAGAGCTCTGGCAGAACAACCCTGGCAGCCAACCAGAGCGCCATGTTGCGCGAGTAATCGATCCTGCAAACTCAAAAAGCGAGGCTCCTGCCTCGCTTTTTTCATGCCGGCCATGGCCATCGCAAACGGGGGCCAGATCACACCCCAAGTAACCCTCTCCACCACCCCGTTACGAAATGTAACCGTTCAATAGCGTGATTCACATTAACGGAATCAATGAGTTGTAAATCAAACACCACACTTTTAGCGTGCTGGCTCAACCCTGTAACCTCGAGCAAGCAATATGCGCATATCCAGTATCGAGTGTGGGCGGGTAATCGCCATATTGGCCGTGATGACCATTCACGTATCCCCTTTCGCTCACCCCTTCGACCCCACGCTGTGGGGTAGCGAGAGCTACCTCTGGCTCAGCGGCATTATCAACCAGCTCTGCCGCTTTGCTGTACCGCTGTTTTTTATCTGTGCGGGCTACTTTCTGCAACCCAAGCTGAGTGCTGGAGCACCGATGAGCGTGGCATGGCGTTACTGCCGCCCCCTGCTCCAGCTCTGGCTGGTCTGGAGCCTCGTCTACCTGCTGGTGCCCTTCAATCCGCTGAATGCCATCGAACAGGGTTATCTGAACTCCCTCAACGCACAGTGGCAGTTCCAGCTCGGAGATTCGGTCAATCGCTGGCTGGTCGGCGGCATGATCCACCTCTGGTTTCTGCCGGCACTGATCCTGGCGGTCACCCTGCAGGCGTTTTGCCAGTGGCTTGGCAAGCCGGGATTCGCACTCATGCTGGGTGCCGGGCTCTACCTGTTGGCACTGCTCGGTGGTTCCTATGCCAAGCCATTGCTGGGAGAGGAGTGGCTATTGCTCACCCGTAACGGCCCCTTCTTCTCCCTGTTGTTTGTGGCAATGGGGGCCCGCTTGCGCCAGCAGCAGTGGCAACCGTCGGCCCGCAGCGGATGGTGGCTACTGCTGGGTGGACTCGCGCTCTATGCGCTGGAAGCCTGCATTCTGCGCGCTTTTGCCGGTATCCCGCTGACTCGCCACGATTTTCTGCTCGGTTCCGTACCCTGGGCCGTCGGCCTCTTTGGCCTGTTGCTGGCCCATCCTGAC
Organism: Aeromonas jandaei; assembly: GCF_037890695.1. NCBI lineage: Bacteria > Pseudomonadati > Pseudomonadota > Gammaproteobacteria > Aeromonadales > Aeromonadaceae > Aeromonas > Aeromonas jandaei. Next base: position 526,064 of record NZ_CP149571.1, read on the forward strand.
TGGGGCAAGGGAAGCTGGCTCGCCCGCCAATCCCCCAAGGTGCTGGGCCTTTACTGTCTGCACATGATGCTGGTGGTCTGGCTCTTCACCTTTGGCCCGCAGGGCGCTTCCATTTTATGGGAGTTGGTCAAGGTGCCACTGCTGCTGGGTGCCTCACTGCTTGCTTATCGCCTGCTGGCTACCTTGCCTGCGACCCGCTGGTTGCTGCGTACCCAGTAATTCCGTTCTCCGGCCCGCACCTTGCGGGCCAGTCTCCTCGCACAACTCGCCACCCCATCGCCCGCGCTTATCTCCCTCTACACACTTCCATTTTCACCTTGTCATAGAAATGAAAATCAATATCATTGGCATCCCGATTTTTCGGGATAGATACTAATTACAATTAAATCAACAAGTTCAGGCCATCAGGCCGCACCTTCAAGAGTCAAATTGAATATGCAGCACTCTCACTTTCGCAGAACCCTCATCTCGCTGGCACTGTTCGGTACAACCCTTCATGCCCAGGCAGCCGATGAAACCATGACGGTCGTCGGCAAGCGCAGCCAGCACGAGGAGGTCGCGACAGCGACCCGCACCAGCACGCCGGCAAAACTGGTGCCGCAAGCCATCGACAGCGTCAAGGCAAGCGAGCTGACCGCCTTCGGCCAACCCACCCTGAGCGAAGCTCTGGCCGGCATTCCCGGGGTCAACGCCAGCGGTGATACCCGCTTCGACGGGGTCAATATCCGTGGCTTCAGCGCCAGCAACGACTTCTATCTCGACGGATTTCGCGATGACATGCAGTACACCCGCGATCTCGGCAATATCGAGCGGGTCGAGGTATTGAAAGGGCCGGCAGCCGTGCTCTACGGCCGTGGCAGCACGGGCGGCATAGTGAACCGGGTCAGCAAGACACCGCAAAAGGGACAAGCCTCCAGCGTCACAGCCCGGGTTGGCAGTTTCGACACTCAGCGGTTGGCCGCAGACCTCAATGGTGAAGCGAGCGAGCAGCTGCAACTGCGCCTCAACATGGCGCAGGAGGATAAAGATAGTTTCCGCAACGGAGTAACCGGCAAGCGCACCCTGCTGGCACCGTCAGCCAACTGGGAGATCAGCGACAACCTCAACTGGCTGGTGCAGTTCGAGCGCAACGAGCACAACCGCACGCCGGATCGCGGTATTCCCGGCGTCAATGGCCGACCGGCAGATGTGCCACAAGAGTATGTTTACAGCGACACCAGCCGCGACTTCATCGACGATGTGGCACAGTCGACCCGCTCCCGCCTCTCCTGGGATATCAACGATCAGTGGCAACTGCGCCAGCAACTCGCTTACACCACCCTCGACAGCCAGTTCGACAACACCTATGTCACCAGCGTCAAAGGGGATAAGGTGACCCGCTCTCGCTGGCAGCAGGATTTGAAGGCCAAAAACCTGATTAGCAACACCGAGGTAGAAGGCCAGCTGCAAAGCGGCCCCGTCGAGCATCGTCTGCTGATCGGTCTGGAGCAGGATTGGCAGGCACGCACGCCCAAGCTCTATCAGAATGCCGACCCCATTGCACCCGGCAACCTCTATGACCCGGGCTCGCTGCCCAGCTACAACGGCCCGATGAAGCTCTCCAGCGATGCCAACCACAAGGTGCGTGGCAACGGCATCTATCTGCAGGATCAGCTCAGCCTGGGCGACTGGCATCTGGTGGGTGGGCTGCGTCGCGATGACTTCACCGTCACCAGCCGCCGCAACGACCTCAACAAGGAGGAGACCCTTTCGGTCACCAGCCTGAGTCCGCGCCTGGGCCTGGTATGGAATCCCCTTGAGGAGCATGCGTTCTACGCCTCCTACAGCAAGACCTTTACCCCGGTGGGCGGCGAGCTGATCGGGTTCACTCCGGGAGACCCCAACAACCATCTGGAACCGCAGCACACCCGTCTCTACGAAGGGGGCGTCAAGAGCGACTGGCTGAATGGCCGGCTGGCGACCACTATCTCTGTCTACCGGCTGGAGATGTACAACAAACGCAGCAAGGATCCGCTGGATCCCACCAAGGTGATCCTGACCGGATTGCAGCGTACCGACGGGATCGAGCTGAGCGCCCGCGCCCAGCTGACCGACGAGCTCTATCTGCGTGGCGGTATCGCCATTCAGGATGCCGAGCAGGTTAAGGCGGATGCCGATCTGCAGGGCAAACGGCCGATGAACGTCTCTCGCCAGAATGGCCAGCTGTTCGCGGGTTACCAGAGCGGCAAACTGGGCTGGTTTGGCGAGGCTGGGATGACAGCAGTGGGTGATCGCTTTGCCGACAACGCCAACACCACAGTGTTGCCCGGCTACGCTCGCTTCGATGCCCGTGCCGGTTACCGCTGGCAGCAGTGGGAAGCCGAGCTGAGCGCGGAGAACCTGACCGACCATGAATATTTCGTCAGCGCCACCGGCGCCACCCAGATCATGCCGGGAACGCCCCGTCAGCTGATGCTGACCGGCAGCTACCGCTTCTGAACCCTGTAACCGACCATCCTCACTGGCCAGCCCTTGCTGGCCAGTTTTTTATGAAACACAGATGATGAAACGCAGAAGAATTCCCCTTCACAACAACAAATGGGTGCGCCGCCTCCATGCCTGGGCCGGTTTTTTTACCCTCGCCCTGATGCTGATGTACGGCATCACCGGGCTCTGGTTGCAGCACAGGGCCGTATTGCCGCTACCCGGCCCCCATACCGTCAAGTCGAGCGAAGAGATAGAGCTGACCGCACCACTGGCCAGCCCCGATGAGCTGAAGAGTCTGCTGCAGCAACGCTACGCGGACGGATTCGAGGAGGGGCGCGCCATGATCACCCCGGCCCAGCGACTGCCGACACCATCCGGTGAACTCACCCTGCCCGCCCGCTGGGAGATGCGTGGCGTCACCCTCACCCACAGCGTGGCCGCCAGCTATGTGGAAGGCACCCTGCTGGTACGCACCGACTTGCAGCAGGCGAACTTTGCCGCCAGCCTCAACCGGCTGCATCGCGGCATGGGAACTGGCCTTGGTTGGCAACTGTTTGGCGATCTCGCCGCGCTGGCACTGCTGCTGCTTGCCCTCACCAGCCTCTTTATGTGGACCAAGCTGCACGGCTCACCCAAAGCCGTCGCCCTGATGCTCTTTGGCGGCGCTTTTGGCACCTTGCTATTTGCCCTGTGGGGATAAATATCTTCGCCAGAACAAGTTATTACACTCGAACGGGCGGAATACTGGCAGAAAAAGCAGCTTTCTGGCGGCAAGAAAAGAGAGGGATACGCGGGCGAGTTAAAAGAGGAAAAAAAGCCGCTCCAGCCATGCAGAGCGCCGAGAAATAAAAAGCGGAAAAAACAAAAGGCCATCATTGCTGATGGCCTTTTGTCATGAATTTGATGGTGCCCGGGGTCGGACTCGAACCGACACGGTTATTCACCGGCGGATTTTGAATCCGCTGCGTCTACCGATTTCGCCACCCGGGCAACTGCGAGGGATTATACGAATGGCTGGATGCCATGCAAGGTGTTTTTCGATTGAACACTCCTGTTTGTTCATTTATTCAACGCCTTGCCGACACCGGATCAGTTACATAGAATGCCGCCATCCTTTTAATGGAATAAAAACGATGGCCAAGCATAAAAAAGTCCAACAAACCCCCTCCAAGCCTGCGGCAGTGCAACACCCGTCAGCAGGTCTGCTGCGTCGGCTGGGAGCCCTCATCTACGACTATCTGGTCGTCACTTCGCTGCTCGTCATTGCCGGTTTTATCGGCATGGGCGTCGCCAAACTGCAGCTGGTCACAGGCATAGCCAGCGTGCCGGCGGGTGAAGATACCGTCTGGTTGCTGACCCGCCATCCCCTGAGCCTGATCTATACCCTGTGGCTCGCCTTTGTCATCTGCGGTTTCTACACCTGGTTCTGGACTCGCGCCGGCCAAACGATCGGCATGCGGGCCTGGCGGCTGCGCATCCAGAACGAAGATGGCAGCAATATCCGCATCACTCAGGCGCTGATCCGGCTCGCCACTGCCGCCTTCGGCCTTGGCAATCTGATGTGTCTCTTCAACCGCAAGGCACCGCGCGCGTTTCAGGATATCTGGGCAGAGTGCCAGGTCGTGGTATTGAGCAAACAGGAAAATCTGGAACTGCTGAACAAGTAAACCTTGCTCGACAGGAACGAAAAAGGGCACCGAAAGGTGCCCTTTTTACATTCCAGAACCGCTACTGTTTGCGGCCGAGGATATAGAGCGATATGCCGCCAAAAAGCAGGCTGGGGGCAATCGCCGCCAGGATCGGGGGAACCGAGTAGACCAGCGTAACGGGGCCAAATACCCGATCACTCACGTAGACGGCAAAACCGGTCATGATCCCCATCAGCATCCGCGCCCCCATGCTCACCGAGCGCAGCGGGCCAAAAATAAACGAGGATGCCAGCAGGATCATGGCCACCACCGAGAGGGGGGCCAGCAACTTGCGCCACATCTCCAGCTTGTAGCGGCCGGCATCCTGCTTGTTGGCATCCAGATAGCCGATGTAGTCGCGCAGGCCGGATATCGAGAGGTTCTCCGGATCGATACTCACCACCCCAAGCTGCTTGGGTGTCAGTTCTGAGCTCCACTCCATCTGGGCATGCTGTTCGCTCTGCACCCGGGTCGGATCATCAAAGCGGGTGACCTGTACCTGCTTGAGCAGCCAGTGGTGCTGTTCAAACGTCCCCTCCTGCGCCTGAACCACATCGATCATCTTGCGCTCGGGGGTAAAGCGGTAGAGGGTGATACCGGTCAGCGCGCCATCATTGCGCACCCCGTTGATATTGACGAAGTTGTTGCCATCGCGAGCCCACACCCCGTAGGCGGAGACGGTCAACCGCCCTTCGGAGATTGCGCCGGCACGGATATCATCCGCCATCCGCTTGGCGACAGGGGCCACATACTCCCCCATCAGCAATACCAGAATCATCAGCGGGATCGCCGTCTTGAGCGCGGCCATCACGATACTGATCTTGGAGCGGCCCGCCGCCTGCATCACCACCAGCTCGGAGCTGGTCGCCAGCTGACCCAGACCGATCAGACCGCCCAAGAGAGCCGCCAGCGGGAAGAAGAGTACCGCCTCTTTCGGCATCGAAAGCAGCACATAGTAGAGGGCATTGATCATGTCGTAGTTGCCCTCACCGACCGAGCGCAACTGCTCCACGTACTTGATGAGGGCAGCAAGGCCAACCAGCGTGATCTCACACAGCAGGATCGACATAAAGATGACCCGGCCGATATATCTGTCGAGAATGCCAAACATCAGCAGAAGTTCCTATGTTGCAGCATCATGCTGATTTTCTGTTGAAATAACGCCCTTTCACCCCGTTCCACCAGCTGGTGCCCTGCAGGTTGAGGGGCAAACCGATGAAAAGCAGGTAACCGAGCGGAACCAGGAACATCCCCGGCCAGTAGGGTAACCGGCCGCTGTCGATGGCCGAACGGGCGGCACTGAGCAGCAGGAAGTAAGAGAGGTAGAGCATGATGGCAGGCAGCAGCTTGGCGTAACGGCCCTGACGGGGATTGACCCGCGCCAGCGGCACCACCAGCAGGGTCAGCACCGGAATCGAAAGCGGCAACGAGAGGCGCCACTGCAGCTCCGCCATCATGGAGTTGTCTTGGGTACCGAACAGCTCCATGGTCGGCTTGGCTGCCGCCTTGCGGTTGGAGCGCTCCATCTCCTGCTGGCGAATGATCAAGCCGTACTCGCGAAAATCGGAGACCTGGAACTGCTTGCCGGAGAAGTTGCCCTCGTAGCGGGACCCATCGATCAGGGTCAGCCACTGCAAACCGTTGGCATCCACCGTCACCACCCCTTCGGATGCCACCACCACAGAGGGAGGATTGTTCCCTTCGGGTCGCTGCAGCACGAAGATTTTGTGCAGTTTGGAGCCGTTATCATTCAAATCCTGGATGTAGGCAACCAGACGCCCCTTGTCGAGCTCCATAAAGCGACCCGCCTGCAGGAAGGAGATACCGGGATCAGCCTTGAACTCGTCGATCACCTGATACTCGCGCTCCTTCGCCTGCGGGGCGATCCAGCCGGTATTGAAGGCAGCGACAGCGGCGGTGAGCAGCGCCAGAAACATGGCATTGCGCATCACGAAACGGTGGCTGAAACCAACCGCATGCATCACCGTCATCTCGCTTTCGGCATAGAGGCGCCCGTGAGCAAACAAGATGGCCAAAAACAGGCTGATTGGCAGCATCAACAGCGCCATGTTGGGCAGGTTGAGCAGCAGCAGGGTGGAGACCAGACGTGTCGGTACCTCGCCGTCGGCAGCGTCGCCAATAATTTGGATAAATTGCTGGCTGACAAAGATAAGCAGCAACACGAATAACACTGCCAGCTGGGTTTTCAGGGTTTCCCTGAACAAATATCGGAAAACGATCACAGTCATTCCCAAGTAAACTTGTGTTTTTAGTCGAATGCCTGAAAAATAGGGCCGTATATTGGATTTTTACCAGTTTAAACTGCGGAGCCAGTGGCTGTTCGCTCCGCCTCTGATACCCCAACAAGCACCGCATTATTCAATAAAAGGTGCCTTTTGTCTTTAGGATGTAGGAGATTCCATGGAGTTCAGTGTAAAGAGTGGCAGTCCTGAGAAGCAACGGAGCGCCTGCGTCGTAGTCGGCGTATTTGAGCCTCGTCGCCTCTCTCCGGTTGCCGAACAACTGGACAAGATCAGCGATGGCTATATCAGTTCGCTGCTGCGCCGTGGCGACCTGGAAGGGAAACCAGGCCAGATGCTGCTGCTGCATCAAGTACCGGGCGTGCTCAGCGAGCGCGTACTGCTGGTCGGATGCGGCAAGGAGCGGGAACTCGACGAACGCCAGTACAAGCAGATCATCAACAAGACCATCACCACCCTGAACGAAACCGGCTCCATGGAAGCGGTCTGCTTCCTGACCGAGCTGCACGTCAAGGGTCGGGATACCTATTGGAAGGTGCGTCAGGCGGTAGAAACCACCAAGGCGGGCCTCTACAGCTTTGATCAGTTCAAGACCAACAAGGCCGAGCCACGTCGCCCGCTGCGCAAGCTGGTATTCAACGTGCCGACGCGTCGGGAACTGACCATTGGTGAAAAAGCCATCGCTCACGGCTTGGCCGTGGCCAAGGGTGTGCGGGTCTGCCGCGACGTGGCGAACATGCCGCCCAACGTCTGCAATCCGGCCTATCTCGCCTCTCAGGCCCGTCGTCTGGCCGATGCCTACGACAACATCACTACCAAGGTGGTGGGCGAGCAGGAGATGGCCGAGCTCGGCATGAACTCCTATCTGGCAGTGGCTCGCGGCTCCGACAACGAAGCCATGATGGCCATCATCGAGTACAAGGGTCATCCTGATGCCAAGCCCATCGTCTTGGTCGGCAAGGGTCTGACCTTTGATTCCGGCGGTATCTCCATCAAGCCGGCCGACGGCATGGACGAGATGAAGTACGACATGGGTGGCGCCGCCTCCGTGCTCGGTACCATGCATGCGCTGGCCCTGTTGCAATTGCCAATCAACGTGGTTGGCGTGCTGGCAGGCTGCGAGAACATGCCGGGTGGCAACGCTTATCGTCCGGGTGACATCCTCACCTCCATGTCCGGCCAGACCATCGAAGTGCTCAACACCGATGCGGAAGGTCGTCTGGTGCTGTGCGATGCGCTGACCTATGTGGACCGCTTCGAGCCGGATACCGTGATCGACGTGGCGACCCTGACCGGAGCCTGCGTCATCGCGCTGGGTCACCACACATCGGGTCTGCTGGCCAACCACAACCCGCTGGCCCACGAGCTGCTCAACGCCTCCGAGCAGGCGGGTGATCGCGCCTGGCGTCTGCCGCTGTTCGACGAGTATCAGGAGCAGATCGACAGCCCGTTCGCCGACATGGCCAACATCGGCGGTCGTCCGGCCGGTACCATTACTGCGGCCGCCTTCCTGTCACGCTTCACCAAGAAGTACAACTGGGCCCACCTGGATATCGCCGGGACCGCCTGGAAGAGTGGCAAGGATAAAGGCTCCACCGGTCGTCCGGTACCCCTGCTGACCCAGTTCCTGCTGAACCGGGCTGGCGTGGATATCGAAGAGAAAGAGTAACCCTTTCGCCCTGTCTGATGCGTGCATCAACGGGGTTGGCGTTACCCTGAATCACAAGGAAGAGGCCCGCCTCTTCCTTGTTTCATTCTTGAATCAGTGAGTTGCAAGCGGAGAAACACCCCGCGAGCCTCATGAGGCGGTCAATAGTCCGTCACTGCAACACGGGATCAACCTGATGAGCCAAGTGACCTTTTACCTGATGAGCGAACAGGATGACGCGCAGGCCTCGGCCATCGAACGGCTCGCCTGCCAGCTCGTAGCTGATAGCTGGGGTGCGGGCCATATCTACCTGTTCTGCGACGATGAGGCTCAGGCTCTGCGCCTCGACGAGCTGCTGTGGCAGCTGCCGCCGGAGCGCTTCGTGCCGCACCAGCTGCAGGGTGAAAGCGGTCAGGCGCCGGTGGAGATCGGCCACCAGCCGCCGCGCCGGCGCTACGCCCGCCTCATCAATCTGGCCAAACAGACACCTTTGTTTGCAGGACACTTCGCTCAAGTGGTAGATTTTGTCCCCACTGACGAAACACAAAAGCAGCAAGCCCGCGAGCGCTACAAGCACTATCGCCAGGCAGGCCATGCCCTCGAGATGAGGGATCAGCCCGTCCTTGCCGCACCGGATCCGGCGCAGCCCTGACTGCGCCGCCTGTGATCCACGACGAATCAACACCAGAATCCATCCATCCAGATTACGGCGAGACCATGGAAAAGACTTTTAATCACAACGCCATCGAACAGGCGCTCTACCAGCACTGGGAAGCTCAGGGCTACTTCAAGCCCCACGGCGACACCAGCAAAGACTCCTTCTGCATCATGATCCCGCCGCCGAACGTCACCGGCAGCCTGCACATGGGTCACGCCTTCCAGCAAACCCTTATGGATACCCTGATCCGATACAACCGCATGCAGGGCAAAAACACCCTGTGGCAGGCAGGTACCGACCACGCCGGTATCGCCACCCAGATGGTAGTTGAGCGCAAGATCGCTGCAGAAGAGGGCAAGACGCGCCACGATTACGGCCGTGATGCCTTCATCGACAAGATTTGGCAGTGGAAGGAAGAGTCCGGCGGTACCATCACCCGCCAGATGCGCCGTCTGGGCGACTCCGTGGATTGGGAGCGCGAGCGCTTCACCATGGATGAGGGTCTCTCCGCCGCCGTGCAGGAAGTGTTCGTCCGTCTCTACGAAGATGGCCTGATGTACCGCGGCAAGCGTCTGGTGAACTGGGATCCGAAACTCAACACCGCCATCTCCGATCTGGAAGTGGAAAACCGCGAGATCAAGGGCCACATGTGGCACCTGCGCTATCCGCTGGCCAACGGCGCCAAGACCGCTGAAGGCAAGGATTACCTGATCGTCGCCACCACTCGTCCGGAGACCATGCTGGGCGATACCGCCGTGGCCGTGAACCCGGAAGACCCGCGCTACAAGGCACTGATCGGCCAGCACATCCTGCTGCCGCTGGTGAACCGTCTGATCCCCATCGTCGCCGACGAACACGCCGACATGGAGAAGGGCACCGGTTGCGTGAAGATCACCCCGGCCCACGATTTCAACGATAACGAAGTGGGCAAGCGCCACAGCCTGCCGATGATCAACATCTTCACTCTGGACGCCCACGTGCGTGCCGAGGCTGAAGTGGTCGACACCAACGGCAACCCGAGCACCGCCTACGATGCCGCCCTGCCAGCCGAGTTCGCCGGTCTGGAGCGCTTCGCCGCTCGTAAGGCGATTCTGGCCAAGCTGGAAGAGCTGGGTCTGCTGGACGAGATCAAGGATCACGTGCTGCAACAGCCTTACGGCGATCGCGGTGGCGTGCCCATCGAGCCGATGCTGACCGACCAGTGGTACGTGCGCGTGGCACCGATGGCCAAGACCGCCATCGAGGCGGTGGAAGATGGCCGCATCCAGTTCGTGCCGAAGCAGTACGAAAACATGTACTTCTCCTGGATGCGCGACATTCAGGACTGGTGCGTCTCCCGTCAGCTGTGGTGGGGTCACCGCATCCCGGCATGGTATGACGACGCCGGCAACGTCTACGTTGGCCGCAGCGAAGATGAAGTGCGTGCCAAGCACAGCATCCCGTCCGTGACTACCCTGCGTCAGGACGAAGACGTGCTCGACACCTGGTTCAGCTCCGCCCTGTGGACCTTCTCTACTCTGGGCTGGCCGAACAACACCGAGGCACTCAAGACCTTCCACCCGACCGACGTGCTGATGAGCGGCTTCGACATCATCTTCTTCTGGATTGCCCGGATGATCATGATGACCATGCACTTCATCAAGGACGAAAACGGCCAGCCGCAAGTCCCGTTCAAGACCGTCTACATCACTGGTCTGATCCGTGACGAAGAGGGCCAGAAGATGTCCAAGTCCAAGGGCAACGTGCTGGACCCTCTCGACATGATCGACGGCATCTCGCTGGAAGATCTGCTGGAGAAGCGCACCGGCAACATGATGCAGCCGCAGATGGCCGAGAAGATCGCCAAGCGTACCGCCAAGCAGTTCCCGGAAGGGATCGATGCCCACGGCACCGACGCCCTGCGCTTCACGCTGGCGGCGCTGGCCTCTACCGGTCGTGACATCAACTGGGACATGAAGCGCCTGGATGGCTACAACAACTTCTGCAACAAGTTGTGGAACGCCTCCCGCTATGTGCTGATGAACACCGAAGATCAGGATTGTGGCTTCAACGGCGGCGAGATGCAGTTCAGTCTGGCGGATCGCTGGATCCAGTCCCAGCTGCAGGTGGCTATCCGTGACTTCCGTACCGCCCTCGATACCTACCGCTTCGACATCGCGGCTGGCGTGCTGTACGAATTTATCTGGAACCAGTTCTGTGACTGGTATCTGGAGCTGACCAAGCCGGTACTGACCAAGGGTTCCGAGGCCGAGCAGCGCGCTGCCCGCCACACCTTGGTGACCGTGCTGGAAACCCTGCTGCGTCTGGCGCACCCGATCATCCCGTTCATCACCGAGACCATCTGGAAATCGGTCGCCCCGCTGGCTGGCGTACACGCCGATACCATCATGATTCAGGCCTTCCCGGAGTTCGACGCCGCCAAGGTGGACGAAGCCGCGATGGCGGATCAGGAGTGGGTGAAGGAGTTCATCGTCAGTATCCGCAACATCCGTGCCGAGATGAACGTGGCGCCGAGCGTGCCCCTCAACGTGCTGCTCCAGTGCGATGCCAAGGATGCCCAGCGCGCCGCTGACAACGAGGCCTTCCTCAAGTCCCTGGCCCGTCTGGAATCCATCCGCGTACTGGCGGACGGTGAAACTGCCCCGCTGTCAGTGAAGAAGCTGATCGGCGCTACCGAGCTGATGATCCCGATGGCTGGTCTCATCGACAAGGACGCCGAACTGGCCCGTCTGGCCAAAGAGGTTGCCCGCCTGGTGGGCGAGTGCGGCCGTATCGAAGGCAAGCTCGGCAACGAAGCCTTCGTCGCCAAGGCGCCGGAAGCGGTCATCGCCAAAGAGCGCGAGAAGCTGGAAGATTACCGTCTCCAGCTGACCAAGCTGGAAGCCCAGCAGGCCGAGATCGCCGCGCTGTAAGCACCGCCCCAACCGATACAACAAAGCCCCCTGCCAAGGGGGCTTTTTCATATCCGCGCTTCCCGCTTCAGCTCACCAGCAGCCAGCCGCAAAAACCGAGATAGAGCAGACCGACCAGCGCCAGCCGTCCGGCGGTCATGGTTCCTTTTCTGAATCCCCACCAGAGCAACCCCACCGCCAGCAACGTCACCAGCGAGGAGGCCATCATGGCACCATCCAGCAGCCAGGGGGTAAAGAGCAAACAGAACGCCTTGGGAATAGTGCCCTGGATCATCATGGCCCCGGAGATATTGGCCAGCGCCAACCGGTTCTTGCCCTGTCGCACCCAGATCAGCACGTTCATCAGCTCCGGCATCTCGGTCGCCACCGGACTCAGCAACAGGGCCGCCAGCACCGGCGAGAGACCAAACAGCTCGCCCATGCTCTCCAGCTGATGGACAAACAGCTGGGCCGCCAGCGCTACCACCACCAACGCGGCCAGCGTCTGCAGCAACACCTTGCCAAGGGGCGGGATCCCGGCATTTGGAGCCAGCTTGAGGGGCTCCGGCAATTCGACTTCGTGGCTGTCAGCCAGTTTCAGCTCACGCCTTACATAGACGAGGTAGACCAGCAGGAAGAGCGGGGCCAGCCAGCTCTTGCCGGTGAAAGCGACCAACCCCAGCGCGGTCGCCACCAGAAAGATCCCCATAAACCAGCGCTGATCCCGACCAATCTCACGCTGCACCTCGCCATCGATGGCGCGTTTGGTACGCCCCATGCAAAGCAGCAGGGTGAGGCCAACCGCCGCATAGCCGATGGTGGCCAGCACCAGCGGCCCGCCAAGGGCGGCGCCAATGCCGATCTCCTGCTGGGCGGTCGTGTTGCCCATCAGCAGGGCGGTCAGGGTCACGATACACTCGGGCAGCGCCGTACCCAGTGCCGCCAGCAGGGAGCCGGTGGCGCTTTGGGAGAGTTTGAAGTGGTGGCCGGTTCACTCGATGCCGTTGACGAAGTATTCGCAAGCAAGGTAGATGGTGACCGCAGAGACGAGAAATAACAGCAGGGTAATCAACATAATAGATACCGCCAGGCGAGCAGAATAACCGATGGACCCGACATGGCTCGCCCGGCTGGCGTGCATATCGAGGCCAAAGGTCTTGCAGAGCGATAGTGCCTATCGCCGCCCATGCCATGGATACGAGGATCCAAGAGTGTTGACATGGGCCCGGCCCGGAATGCGGGCGGGTTGCTACTCCCCAATGACTGAGGGGACGTTTTACCAACTCGACCGCCGCCTCACAAGGCAAATTAATGACAACTCATTCAATAAGTTGTAAGGGAATGTAACCTCGCCAGCCTCCCCTCCCCGCCGTCATTGCGCTGTTGGCACACCGATTGCTGTAGGTAGTTCACTATCCACAACAGTTTGGGAAGGATGAACAATGAAACGGTGGATCCAACATTTCTATCAACTGAACCGCCTCAACTGGATGATGGTCTGGTTGTTGCTCTGTTGCAGCATCATTTTGCTGTTTCCGGCCGGACTGATGAAGGGGGCCGTCAGCCAGTGGGCCACGACCCACGCGGCCTGGCTGGGTGTCGGCATGCTGATCGCCATCTCCTACTTCTGCAGTCAGGGCTTCCTGATCGCCTGGGAGTGGGCCTGTGATGAGTGGCAGGCACGCCGCCAACAGGATCAGCTGGCCCAGATGATCAGCTTCCTCGATTTCAACGAGAAGGCGGTGCTGCGCGAGTTCGTACTACAGCGCAAAAGCGTCATAAACCTGCCGATCACCGAGCCCGCCGTCAAAAACCTGATGGATGCCGGCGTCCTCACCTACGCCTACGGCAAACCGACGCGCGAGAAAGAGGACGAGAACCAGATCCGCGCCCTGATGATCGCCTTGCCCGCCCGACCGCTGCTCACCTACAAGGTGCTGGGGCTGTCGCGTGGCAAGATGAGCGACGAGCAGGTGGAGCAGATCATGAATGCCAGACCCAAGTTCGCCCAGAAGAGCCTGCAGCGCTAATCAGCGCCCGCTGATATAAAAAGAGCCGGACACTGTCCGGCTCTCTCGTTTCTGCGCGACGTTCTGTACCATCCCTTCCGTCTTGCTGCGCCCTACCCCTTTAGGCTGGAGCAAAAGCTGACATCGTCCTGCACAGGATCATCGCTCATGCTGTGATAGAGCTCGAAGCAGGGACCATTGCCAAACTCCAGCCCGGCAGCAACGATGTCGCCGATATGCTCCTGCCAACGAGGGCCATACTGACTGCGGTCGGTAATAAGATAACGGGACTGGGCGTAACGACCGGCGGGAATAAGCTGGATCTCGACCGCTCCCATCCCCACCGTCCCCGCAGGCACCGTCACCCCGATGTCAGTGCGACACTGAGCTGGCGGAGTCACCTCGGGGTTATCGTGATAGATGAAGATCCACTCCCCACCTTCCAGACCGCGGGCGCTGGCCCACTGATGCAGCTGGCTGCAGACGGGGTCATACCCCTCGCCATAGGGGCCGGTGACACGCATATAGGCCAGAGTACGGGCGTCCATCTCGATGATTTTCATGGTATTGCTCCTTGCAGATGAGTGACCCTCAGCATAAGGATTCGGCTGCACAAATGCGTGTCCATCCTTGCTCATCAAGTGTCCATTCTTGCTCTTGTCGCGGCGAAACTCTCCCGGCGTGCAACCATAGTAACGGCGAAATACCTTGGCAAACGCCTGGGAGCTGGCGAGCCCCGCCCCCAACGCAATGGCCGTGACACTGGCATCGGTATAGCAGAGCTGCCAAGCAGCCCGCTGGATGCGCAGACGACGACACATCTCCCCGGGCGTCTCCCCCGCCACAGCCGTAAACACCCGGTGAAAATGGTAGAAAGACAAGCAGGCACTGCTTGCCAGCGTTTCGATGGAGAGATCGGGATTCTGCTCCAGCGCCCGGATCACCGGGCGCAATCTGGCCTGATAATCGACCATGCCGTTAGCGACTGGCGCCCCCCGCGACTCTGGCCATATAGAACACATCCACATAGCGCCCCTGGCGGAAGGCATAATCGCGGGCCAGCCCCTCCTCCACAAAGCCGAACTTGCGATAGAGCGCCAGCGCCGCTTCGTTATCGACAAAAACCGTCAGTTCAATCCGGTGCAGGTTGAGCCAGTTATCGGCCAGATCCAGCGCCGCAGCCATCAGGGCAGAGCCAACCCCCTTGCCGGCCCAGTCATCCCGCACACCCATGCCAATCCCGGCCACATGCTTGCGTCTGGGATTGGGCTCCACATGCAATGAGATCTGACCCACCAGCCTCCCATCGGCCTCTGCCACCAAGGCGACCACATCACCGTTCTCCAACCGCTTTTGCCACTGGCTAAGGGGAGGTGTGGGCAGGTGCAGAGTGCCCGCCTGGGCATTGGGCATGGCGTAGAGATCCCGCAAGGCGGGGGCATCGGCGGGTTCGGCATGACGGATGGTAATCGACATATGAGGCTCCTTCTCGAAACCCCCATCATGCAATATCCGGCTGATTTGCACATCCCCCCAGCCCACTTATTCGCCTGGCCGTGGCTGAGGTAAGGCACCGGGTTTCTATCGCCTGCTGGCCAGCCAGCTCAGCGCTCTCGCCTCGTGCTCTTTCACAAAGTCGTTCTTGCCCTCGCAATAGCGCTCGATCCGGTTCTCACACTGCGCTGCAACCGACTCTTTCAGAGCAGCATACTCCCGGCAGATGGCAGGATGAACCCTGAGATAATCACGAAAAGCCAGATGACGAACGACATGGGGATCCCCCTGCAAGAAGGCATGAATCTGATGAGTCCTCTCATCACCGCCCTTGCGAAAATAGCGACGCCGCGAGATGCCGCACTCTCCCATCGCTTCGTACCCCATGACTTCCAGCAGACCGTTTTGCTGATCCAGCCGCTCCAGCGAGGAGACCTCCAGCAGGATATCTATGATGGGCTTGGCCGCCAGCCCGCTGACCGAGGTACTGCCGATATGGTGCACTGTGAGCAGACACTCATCCAGCAGGCTGCGCAGTTGGTCTGCTTCTGCCTGGAAGAGGGCTGGCCATTGGGGACGGTAGGGAACAACTTCGACTTTCACGGTATCTGCTCCTTGGGGATACGTGGCATCAAGCCATTGGCAATGGGGCAAACTGGCTGGATTTGACGGCAACACATAACAAAAACGGAGCCGAGGCTCCGTTTTTTCACTTCTGTATCAATCACGGACAGAACGCGCTTCGCGCTCTTGCCGCTCCCTTGCCAACAGGCGTTTGTACCACCAGCTACTGCGACGACGTTGTGCATTGGAAGAGCGACGAGCCATTTCTTAGGTTCCAGCCATGAGAAGAAGGAGCTGCATTATGCGACAGGGATCACGCCCTTGTCTTTAGCTGGATCAAGAAATGGGTCACTGACCAACCGAAATCGTTTTTTGTTGTCGATCATCGCGGGTCGCCGGCAATACGGTCGCCGCCGAACGCCAGACCAGCGGGCCATTGCTCTCCAGATCGTTCTGCGGGCCACACTCCAGCCAGATATCCCCCTGCAGAATACGGGCGCCCTGCGAGTACTTCTGATCCTGAAACCAGCAGACCCGCTCCGGCAAGGAGCCAAGCGGCAATACCAGCTGGGTACTGCTCCCCTCGCCTGCCACCCTGGTATCGGTAGCTGCATGAACGGGCAACAGCCAGCAGGATGCCAGCAGCCAAAGAACTCTATTTTTCATGGACTCTTCCTTTACTTCGGTGAGCTCAGCCAATAGGGAGCGACCATACCGCGTGTTTACTTTACCGGCAAATGCAAGGCTGACTGGTATTCCGGAACCAATATGGTAGCCTGCCTGCGCCCGCTGACTATCTCTTGTCGTCAGCCGTCAAATTCCGGTGAATTTGTCCGTTCAAGACAAAATATAACCTTATTTATCAAATCGTTATTTGGATATTATCCCAATGCGTATCATGCCGTTGCTCAAGGCGGCCTGCCTGAGCCTGATGTTGTCCGCCTGTGTTGCCCCTCTGCTGATGATGAGCCCCACCAGCCAGTTGATGTGGGCCCTGCTCAAGCCACTGGTCGGCTTCGATCCCAATGAGGCGAACCTGTTCGAACAGCCTCTCGTCAAGGATCGGATGACTGCCATCCTTGGCCCCAACTACGACACCACCATGCAGCTGCTCAAGACTGCCAACAAGCTGCAGCAGGAGGGGCCGCTCTTCTACGTGCTCTCCGAGTATGCCCCCGTACCCGACATCGCCAAACAGGCGGGTATGGTCTGGAACTCGCAGACCAACCAGATGTCCGTGCTGCTGCAAAAAGGGGATGGCACCACCCAGACCTTCGGCGAGAATCTGGCGGGTACCACTCCGGTCTGGCCAACCGCCATGCAAGGCTGGCAGGCAGCAGCTACACCCCTTGCCACCACCAGTAACGCACTGACGGATAGCAGTACCAGCTCGAGTGCCGCCGCCCCCTTCTCGCTGGGCAGTGCGATCGGCAACGCCACCCGCAGCGTCACCGGCTCCCTGACCAATAGCGCCACGCAAGCGATCAGCGGCACCACCAGCAAGCTGACCGGACAAGCCACTCAGGCCGTAACCACTGGCGCCACCAGTGCAGCCAAGAGTGCCACGACCGCGGTTGCTCCGGCCAAACAGGCTGTCGCCAACACCACTGCAACCGTTCAGGACACCAAAGCAGCGGTAGCCCAAACCAGTCAGGCTGCGAGCAGTGCCGCGGCCACCACAGTACCAGCAGCCACCAACGCCGCTGTCGAGCCCGCCAAGCAGGCCGTCAGCAGCGCTGTCGCTACCGCAACACCGGCAGCAGCCAAGGCTGCCGTCGAACCCGCCAAGCAGGCAGCCAGCAGTGCAGTCGCGACCGCTGCACCGGCAGCCACCAAGGCCGTCGTCGAACCAGCCAAACAGGCCGTCAGCAGTGCAGTGGCTACCGTAGCACCAGCAGCAACCAAGGCCGCCGTCGAACCCGTCAAGCAAGCAGTCAGCAGCGCTGTTGCTACCGCCACGCAGCAGGTGAGTGCCGCCAGCCATACGGCGGGCGAGAGCGTAGCCGATGCCGCCAAAGAGGCAGAGGCCAAAGCCCGCGCCAAGGCAGAAGCCGAAATGGAAGCCCTGCTCAAGTAATGCCACAGGCCACCGCAAGGTGGTCTGTTACTTTCCGCCATACCGGGTGGCAATATCGTGCAATCTGATCATGAAGTTGTGGCAAAGGCCACATAGACTGTTAGTTAATCACGGTCTTATCCGCACAAGGAGTGTGTAATGCGTTGTCTGCTCTCTGCTCTGCTCGGTTTTGCCCTGCTTGTCGCGCTCCCTGCCCATGCCTTTATCTACTACTCGGAGCAGAACATGCCCCTCAACGGGCAGGATAAAAATGGCCAACCGGTGGGGATGGCTGTCGAACTGCTTCGTCTCATCTGGCGCGAGCTGGGCGAACCTGTTCAGCCGATCCATTTTATGCCCTGGGCACGGGGCTGGTATCTGCTGACCCAGCAGCCGGAGGCGGTTCTTTTCACCACGGCTCACACCAAAGAGCGGGATCCCCACTTCCTCTGGGTCTGCCCCATCAGCTACTCCCGGGTAGCGCTGCTCGGCCGCAAGAAGGATGCCCCCAAAGTGACCGGCAAGGCGGATCTCGCCAAGCTGCAGATTGGGGTGATGCAGGCGGATGTAGGTGAACAGCTGCTGCTCAACCGGGGAGTCAGCCCGCTCAATCTGATGTCGGTAGAGCGGATGGATCAGGTGGTGCGCCAGCTCATCATGGCCCGTACCGATCTGGTGGCCGGCAACGAGGTGATGCTGTTTCACCAGCTGAAAGAGCTGGGCTTCAAACCCGATGATTTTGTCACCGTAGCGGTACTGGAAGAGCAGGACAACTGCTTTGCCTTCAACCCGCAGGCCGACAAAAACGAGGTTGCCAGAATCCAGCAGGCGCTCGACAAGGTCAGACAGGGGGATGAGTTCAAGCGGCTGATTGCCCGCTATGAACACCTTAACCCCCCGCACAGCGCCGACAGCCAGCCTATCCACATCGAATAACCCCGCAGCCCGCCACCTGGCGGGCTCTTTATTTACTGTTACCCCTCCTCGCTAACAGCCGCAGGCGCCGTAATGAGGTGATTGAGGAAGAAGCGGAACAGCTCGGCCCGTGAGCGCAGGTGCAGCTTGGCATAGAGGTGCTTGCGGTGATTCTTCACCGTGCCGCTGCCGATGCCGAGCGCACCGGCAATGCCCTCGGTATCCAACCCCTGCAACAGCAATCCCGCCACCTGACGCTCGCGGCGGGTGAGGCTTGCGCCCCCTACGCTGGCGATGGCCTGCTCCACGGTCGCCTTGAGATCGGAGCCACCCGGCAGTACCGGACTCTGTGCCAACAACGCGGCACCCTCCCGCCAGTGCTGGCGGCACAGCGAATGCACCAGCGGAAACAGTAACTCCAGCCTGGCCAGCTCGTCACGGCTGAGGGTGCTGCGCTTGTCGAGGCGGCCCAGAAACAGCATCAGGGTCAGCCCGTCCCGCACCGGCAGAATCAATCCAACCTCCTCCTGCCAGCCGGTGGCCTGATAGAAGTGGTGGCGATACTCGGGATCGAGCCGCCCTTGGGAGACCTGCGCCAGCGTCCAGACGCCGGCAGGCAAGCCCTGCTCCAGCGCCTGCATAAAGGGATCCTGACTGAAGTGGCGGGTGAGGTAGCGATCGAACAGCAGCGCCCGCTGGTGGTGCAGGTTGTCGTAGAGGTAAACGGGGCGCTGCCCCACCCCGAGCAGCAGGGCGCAATCGAACGCTACCTGCTGCTGGATAAGACGCACCAGCGCCGCCGGAAAGGCGCTGCCGTGCAGGGCATCGACCACCTCGGTCATGCTGCGGGTCATGCCACCTGTGGCAAGAGTCTGGTTCATGGGCGCTGGGTCATGGCGATGGCTTCCGGATGGCGGATTGGTTCCCCGTAATGGTCGTGTAATGGTCACACGATAGCCGGATGCTAGCACGAGAGTGGCAAAACTGTCCCCTGGGGGACATATTCGGCGCGAGCCGGAGCGGCGAGGATGTGGCCCTTTCCCCTTGTTGTTGGAGAACCCATGATCAACCCCCACCTGCTCGATGAGCTGACCCGACGCGGCCTGGTGGCCCAGAATTCCGACCCGGCAGCGCTGGCCGACCATCTTGCCACCCCGCGCACCGTCTACTGCGGGTTCGATCCCACTGCCGGCAGCCTGCATATCGGCCATCTGGTGCCGCTGTTGATGCTGCGCCGCTTCCAGCTGGCGGGTCACACCCCGGTAGCGCTGGTGGGCGGTGCCACCGGCCTTATCGGCGATCCCAGCTTCAAGGCGACCGAGCGCAACCTCAACAGCGCCGAGACGGTGCAGGGCTGGGTAGCCAGCCTGTCGGCCCAGATAAAAGCGCTATTGCCAGCGAGCGAAGGGCTGTCGGCGCCGCTGCTGGTCAACAACGCCGACTGGATGGGGCAGATGTCCGCCCTCGATTTTCTGCGCGACATCGGCAAACACTTCTCGGTCAACGCCATGCTGGCCCGCGAATCGGTGCGCCAGCGGCTGGCCCGCCCGGATCAGGGTATCTCGTTCACCGAGTTCTCCTACGCCCTGCTGCAATCCCAGGACTTCGCGGTGCTCAACCAGCGCCTCGGCTGTACCCTGCAGATCGGCGGCAACGACCAGTGGGGCAACATCACCAGCGGCATGGATCTCACCCGTCGCCTCAATCAGGCCCATGTCTATGGCATGACGCTGCCGCTCATCACCAAGGATGACGGCACCAAATTCGGCAAGACCGAGGGTGGCGCAATCTGGCTCGATCCGGCGCTCACCTCACCCTACGCCTTCTACCAGTTCTGGCTCGGCACCGCGGACGAGGATGTCTATCGCTTCCTGCGCTACTACAGCTTTATGCCGCTGGCCGAGATTGAGGCGCTGGAGGCGGAAGATGCGAAGCGGCAGGGGCGCAAGCTGGCCCAGCAGGTGCTGGCCGACGAGCTGACGGAGCTGGTGCACGGCAAGGGGGCGCTGGCAGCGGCGCAGCGCATCAGCGAACTGCTGTTCAGTGGCGAGGTGGCCCGCCTTGGCGAGAGCGATCTGGCCCAGTTGGCGCAGGATGGCATGCCAAGCTGCCGTATCGAGGGGGAAACCGATCTGGTGACCCTGCTGGTAGAGAGCGGTCTGGCCAACTCCAAGCGGATCGCCCGCGAGCTGCTGGCGGCGGGGGCCATCAGCCTCAACGGCGAGATCCGCCGGGATGAGCAGCTGACGGCCGACGATCGGCTGTTCGGCCGCTACCTGCTGTTGCGCCGGGGCAAGAAGCAGTACCGGCTGGTGATGTGGCGCTGATTCCCGCTTGGTTGGGGAGGCATCACAAGGTCGCCTCCCCGCCTCAACCGCTGGCCAGGGATGGCCACAACCTCTTTTGAATCCCAACTTGCGATCCCCCTCACAGCCCGTTTCTCAAGCAGCCACCATACTGGCACCGGCGAACATGGAGTCCGCCCCACCTCACAACCCCTTACCAATCGACAAGGATGCTGATGATGAAGAGATGGCTTCTGGTGCTACTCTGCACCCTGCCCATGCTGGCGCACGCCAGCGGATATACCCAGACCCGCTACCCCATAGTGCTGGTGCACGGCCTGTTCGGCTTCGACAAGCTGCTCGGGGTCGACTACTTCTACGGCATTCCGCAGGCCCTGAGCCGCGATGGCGCCAAGGTCTACGTGGCTCAGGTATCGGCTACCGCCAGCTCCGAGCAGCGGGGGGAGCAGCTGCTCGCCCAGATCGAACTGCTGCTGGCCGCCACCGGCGCCGAGAAGGTCAATCTGATCGGCCACTCCCACGGCGGCCCCACCATTCGTTATGTCGCCTCGGTCGCCCCCGAGCTGGTCGCCTCCGCTACCAGCGTGGGCGGAGTGAACTACGGCTCCGACATCGCCGATCTGGTGCGCACCAATGCGGCGCCCGGCTCGGCCGCCGAGAAGTTGGCGGCCGCCGCTGCCCACGCACTCTCCGGCGTCATCTCTCTCCTCTCGGGCGGAAGTCAGCTGCCGCAGGATCCGGTCGCCGCGCTCGATGCCCTCACCAGCAAGGGAGCCAGCCAGTTCAACCAGCGCTATCCGGAAGGGCTGCCCAGCCAGTATTGTGGCGAGGGCCCGATGCGGGCGACCAACGGCGTCTACTACTTCTCCTGGAGCGGACGCGGCAACATGACCAATATTCTGGATCCGGTGGATCCGGCGCTGGCGCTGACCGGTACCTTCTTCAAGGAGCCCAATGACGGGCTGGTCGGCGTCTGCAGCAGCCACCTCGGCAAGGTGATCGGCACCGACTACCGGATGAACCATCTGGATGAGGTGAACCAGTCCTTCGGCATCCACCACCTGTTTGAAACCGACCCGGTCACCCTCTATCGCGACCATGCCCACCGCCTCAAGGAGTTGGGACTATGAGGATCGTCACCCTGCTCGCCGTCCCCTGCGCCATCGCCCTGCTGCTCGGCGGCGTGCTGCTCTGGCCGGCAGCACCGACTGCGCAGGTGGCTCGTCAGCAAGGCGTACCTGCCGCCAGCAACCATCACCACGATCCCGTGCAGGAGGCTGCCGATGAGCTGCAGGAGCGTTATCGCACCTTTATCTCGGCCCAGAGCAGCCTGACCGTGCCCACCGATATCACCCTCGCCAGCCTGCAAATCCTCTTCGACGAGCGGGAGCAACTGCGCCAGCAGAGCTTCACTCCGGCCGAACAGGAGCGGCTGTTTGCCGAAGATCGTCTGATGGAGCAGTGGACCCTGCGCCGCAAGGCGCTGGCCGAAGCAAGCGATGCCGACAAGCAGGAGTTGGCCAGCGAGCTGGAGCTCTGGCTGGCGGCGCAGCCCCGGTGGTTTCAGGAGGCCGAAGCCAACGGCCGTCTGCTGGGCGAGCTGCAGGCGCTGGAGCAGATGGAGCCAGCCAGACGGGATGCCATGCTGCTGGAGAAGGCGGGGCCGGAGGCAGTAGATCGGCTGCATCAGCTCGAACAGGATCGGCAGGGATTCAAGGAGCAGCTCAATGGCTATCTGGCCGAGCTGGGGCAGTTACCCGCCAGCGCCAGAACCGAACAGCAGCAGGAGCTGCTGGCCCGCTGGTTCGAGCCACAGCAGTGGCGACGGGTCGAAGCGCTCACCCGGATGAAGCTGGGGGAGTAGTAAGCCAATGACAAGGGGCCCGCGATGGGCCCCTTGTTGTGGTGCGCTTATTGCGGCTTGTTGGTCACCGGCAGCGGCTGCCAGGTGAGGCGAGTCACCTGATGGCCCTGCACCTCGCACTTGAGGCTCAGCTCCTGCCACCCCTTCTCCTGACGCAAGGATACATCGCCCGCAATGCCCTGCTCGCCAATCTTCAGCTTCTCCTGCTCGAAGATCACCTTGTCGCCACCAGCCAACTCCATCAGCTTGCCGTTGCAGAGCCAGTGGGCGAGCTCCGCCCCCTTGAGCTTGACGCTGCCCTTGGCGGCCTTCTGTTCGGCCGCACCGGGAGCAAAGAGCTTGCTCAGCTCGGCGGCCCGTTTGGTGAGCCACTCCTGACGCTGCTGCATGCTCATCTTGCTGACGAACTCGGCTGGCAGACCCTTTTCGTCCAGCCATTGGGTCAGTTTGCCGCTGTCGTCAAAGGCGAACTGGGCGGCGGGCTCTTTGACCCCGAACAGCTTGCCCCCTTTGAAGTAGTAGCGGCTCTCCCCCTCCAGCTTGCCCTGCTCGTTCATGATGGGCACGGCGATGATGACGGGGGCGCCATCGACCCAGGCCTTGATGTCGACGCCGTCGTGGCTGAAGAGACGGGTATCGAGGGCACTGGCAGCCCCCTTTTCCATCAGGGAGAACTGTTCGGCAAGAGTTGCCGCCAGAGACGGCAGGGAGCAGAGCCCCAGCCCCAAGCCGAGGCTCAGTGCGATCACGGTATTGCGCATATGTGTCCTGTATGTTGGCCGAAAGGCCCGGGTTAACTCTCTATCAACCAGGCCCGCAGCCCCTCCCGGTGAGTCTCGCTCAGAGGGATGGATTGGCGTGCCCGATAGTCAAAATGGATCAGGGTCGTCTCGCCGGTGACGGCCAGCTCCCCCTGCTGCCAGGCTTCCTGCCAGATGGTGAAGGAGCTGCTGCCAATGCGGCGCACACCGGTCTTGATGGTGACCGGCTGGCCGTAGAACAGCTCCCGTTTGAACTGCACCGTGTAGCCCGCGATGATCAGGTGCCAGTCATGCACATCCAGCTC
This sequence comes from Aeromonas jandaei, assembly GCF_037890695.1. NCBI lineage: Bacteria > Pseudomonadati > Pseudomonadota > Gammaproteobacteria > Aeromonadales > Aeromonadaceae > Aeromonas > Aeromonas jandaei. The sequence goes on from NZ_CP149571.1 coordinate 549,950, forward strand.
GGGCGAAAAGATCCGGAACAGGGGATCCCGCGCCGACTCAAACCAGACCGCCGGCACCGTATTGTTGATGTGACCGAGGGCATCTGTCTCCTGAAAGCGGGGTTGGATCTGTATTTCCAGCATGGCTGGTGACTCCTTGTCATTGAACCGCGCTCAGGCTAACGCGCCCCGCATCAGGACTCAAGCTCCCCGCCATCAGCCTCTGCCTGACCAACCAGCTCGGGTCGCAGCCAGGCGCTGCGAAAATCGAACCAGCCGAGCGCCGTCATCCGCACCCCATGCACGCCGGTACGGCTCTCCAGCTCAAGCCAGTGGTGAAACAGCGGCACAAACCAGCCCTGCTGCTGCACCCTGGCCATCAGGGCGCGCGGGCCGGGTTCGGCGCCGCTGGCGCGCCACTGCGTCAACCCCTGCCACAACGGCAGCTGGCTGGCCCACACCCGGCGCAGCAGCGGAGTGCCCTGCAACCAGCCGTAGGGGGCAAAGGGCCCCTCATGTTCAAGGTTGAGGGTACCAAGCCAGAGATCCACATCCTCGTCCTCACCGCTCACCCAGCGACCGTAATCAAGGGTGCGCACCTCCAGCTCAATTCCCTGCGACCCGAGCAGATCGGCCATGGCACCGGCACACTCGTTGAACTCGATATGCTGGTTGAAACAGGCGAGCACCAGCCGCTGTGGCAGGCTCTGTGGCCGGGGCTGCGGCGGTGGCAGCGCCTCGCGCCAGTGGGGCAGCATGCCGAGGGCGCTGGTCCAGCCCCGTTGCAGCTCGGGGGCAACCCGTGCCATCAGGGCAACCGGACTGAGCAGCTGAATGATCCAGTAGCGCAGAGCAGGATCCTGCAAGGCACGGGAGCGCTCATCCTGCAGCAGGAAGTAGCAGCCCGATTCGAGCTCCGACTCGCCGCGCATGGTGCCAAGCTCGGGGCTGTCGCGTCCCAGCTGCAGGTGGCTCTCCAGCCGCTCCGCCAGCTCCGGCAACATCCAGATGTCGATCTCGTCGAGCAGGGCGCGCAGACCGAAATAGTCGTCAAAGGCGGCGAGGCGCAGTTGCAGCGGGTCGTTGGCGATCACCCGATAGGGGCCGGTGCCCACCGGTTGCAGGGCAAAGCCCGCCTCCCCCTTGAGCTCGCACGGCAAAATGGCCGCCACCGGCTCGGCCAGCAGATCGGGCAGCAGAGGATCCGGGCTGTCGAGATAGAGATCCAGAGTGCGCGGCCAGGGGCTATCCAGTCGCGCCAGATGGGCGAACAGCGGGCGATCCCGCAGGGCCAGCAGACTCTCCATCACATCCTCCACCACCAGCTCACGACCGTGGTGAAAGCGCACCGCCGGGCGCAGGTAGAAACGCCAGTGGCAGGGGCCGACCTGTTCCCAGTGGTGAGCCAGATCGCCCTCGATTTCCCCATTTTCCTCATTTCGCCGGGTGAGGCCGTTGAAGATCTGGCGGCTCAGATGCACCTCCGAGCGGCGCATCGGGCCGGTAGGCAGCAGCTGCGGCAACGGCCGGTAGTAGGGCACCCGCAGGATCTGGCGCCCCTCGCGGGTGGCCTGACCGAGCTGCTCGAGCAGCAGCGGGGTGAGCAGATCGAGGCGATCTTCGGCCAGCCGCACCGCCTGCGCCAGCTGGCCCTCACTGAGCAGATCCCGCAAGCGGCGCCGGGTCAGGCTCTCCTGACTGTCGAGCAGAGTGAGCCGGGAGCGCCGCCCCCGCCCCGCTTCCGCTGTCCAGTTGAGCCAGCCCTGATCCTGCATCCGCCGCAGCAACAGACGGGCGTTGCGCGGGGTGCAGCAGAGCAGATCCGCCACCTCGGCGAGGCTGATCTCCCGCTCATCGCAGCCAAGCTGCTGGGCGAGCCGTTGAAATTGCTGGTAGAGGCGACCGGTCGGCATAAAAGAGGAAATCCTTCGTTCAAAAGTCATCAGTTTTTACTTCCGCATTTTAACTCAATACTGACGATGACGCTGAGCAACAACATAAGGAGCCTCACCATGAACCATCACATCGAGCCCAAACCGAACCGGATCCAGCAGATCCTGCGCCGTTACTTCAAGCGGATCCTGCCGCGCCCGCTGCCACTTATCGAAGATCCCATGCAGCAGCTCAACCGCCTGATGCAGTGGGATATGAACCAGATCGACGACAAGGAGTATCGCCGCCGCCTCTGAGTGCGAGCCGTGCCAGCCACTCGGGACGCGCATCCCCCTGCGGGAGCAATTGCTTTGCCGGATCTTGCTGTTTACATCGGCCACGGGCCTGATAGATTGGACGTCTATCCATCTATAACTGCCATAAGCAACATCCAACAAGGAGTGTGTGATGAAAGATGCGACCCTGGCCCTGCACCACGGCTTTACCAACGACCCCACCACCAAGGCCGTTGCCGTGCCCATCTACCAGACGGTGGCCTACGAGTTCGAGAGCGCCCAGCACGGGGCGGATCTGTTCAATCTGGCGGTGCCGGGCAATATCTACACCCGCATCATGAACCCCACCAATGATGTGCTGGAGCAGCGGATGGCCGCGCTGGAAGGGGGGATCGCCGCACTGGTAGTCTCGGCAGGTTCTGCCGCCATCACCTATGCCATTCAGGCGCTGACCGCAGCCGGTGACAACATCGTCTCCACTCCCCAGCTCTATGGCGGCACCTACACATTGTTCGCCCACATGCTGCCGAGTTTCGGCGTTGAAGTGCGCTTCGCCAAGGATGACAGTGCCGAGGCCATCGCCGCCCTCATCGACGACAAGACCAAGGCGGTCTACTGCGAGAGCATCGGCAATCCGGCGGGCAACATCGTCGATCTGGCCGCACTGGCCAAGGCAGCCCATGCCCGCGGCGTGCCGCTTATCGTCGACAACACGGTCGCCACACCGGTCTTGTGCAAACCCATCGAACATGGCGCTGACATCGTCGTCCACAGCCTGACCAAATATGTCGGCGGCCACGGCAACTCGCTGGGTGGCGTCATCGTCGACTCGGGCAAGTTCCCCTGGGCGGATCACGCCGAGCGCTTCCCCCAGCTGACCAAACCCGAGCCCTCCTACCACGGGGTGGTCTATACCGAGGCCTTTGGCCCGGCCGCCTTTATCGGACGGGTACGCACAGTGCCGCTGCGCAATACCGGCGCAGCGCTGGCGCCGATGAACGCCTTCCTGCTGCTGCAGGGGTTGGAGACCCTGAGCCTGCGCATGGAGCGCCACGTCGACAACGCCCTGCGGGTCGCCAACCACCTCAAGCATCACCCCAAAGTGGCATGGGTCAGCTACGCCGGTCTGCCGGGTCACCCGCACTACTTGCTGGCAGAGAAGTACATGGCCGGTCGCCCCTCGGCGATTCTCTCGTTCGGCCTGAAGGATGGCTACGAGGCGGGGGTGCGTTTCTACGATGCGCTCAAGATCTTCAAGCGGCTGGTCAATATCGGTGACGCCAAGTCGCTGGCCTGCCACCCCGCCTCCACCACTCATCGCCAGCTGAGCGAGGAGGAGCAGGCCAAGGCTGGAGTCAAACCCGAGATGATCCGGCTGTCGGTCGGGATCGAGGCGATCGAGGACATACTGGCGGATCTGGATCAGGCGCTGGAGGCATAAGTCAGGTGTTGAGCGAGCGGGCATCAGCCCGCTCTTTTTTTACTGCCGGTGAACCGCCCCCCTCGCCCGCTCGTATACCCCACCCTGCCACCGAATCGAGGTCGTTATGATAGTCCTGCACCACCTGAACAAATCCCGCTCCCAACGCATCATCTGGCTGCTCGAAGAGCTGGGTCAGCCCTATGAAATCAAGGCGTATCAGCGCGATGCCACCACCTTTCTGGCACCGCCCGAGCTAAAAGCCATCCATCCACTCGGCAAGTCGCCGGTCATCGAGTTCGACGGCCGGGTGCTGGCAGAATCGGGCGCCATCACCGAGTACCTGATTGCCCGCTATGCCGCCGATCGGCTGGCTCCTGCACCAGATAGCCTGGAGTATCCCGAATACCTGCAGTGGCTTCACTTTGCCGAGAGCTCGGGCATCCTGCCGCTGCTGCTGGATATGTTTGTGCGCAAAGATGGCAGCCCGATGCGCTTCCTGCCGGACTATGCCAAGGCGGAGTGTGCCAAGGTGCTGGGCTACCTCAACGATGTGATGGCGAATCGCCACTATCTGGTGGGGGATCGCCTCTCCGGCGCTGACATCATGAACTCCTTCCTGGTGGATCTGCTGGCGCAAAGCGGTCAGCTGGCCCACTTTCCACACCTGCAAGCCTACTGGCAGCGCCTCAATACCCATCCGGCTCGCCAGAAGGCCATGGAGCTGGAACGCAAGCTGGATCAGCGCCCCTGACCGAACCGCTACCATGCAAAACGCCCCGACAGTCGGGGCGTTTTTGTTATGCTGGCAGAGCGCGGTTTACTTGGCCAGCGGCACCTTGTCGCGGCGCGACTTCCACCACCAGCGCAGCCGGATCTGGGAGATCAGCATCCCCGCCAGCATCAGCGAACAGCCCGCCACCGTCTGCTCATCCAGCGTCTCATCCAGCAGCAATACGCCCCCCACGGCGGCGAAGACGGTCTCCAGACTGAGAATGATGGCAGCATGGGCCGGATGGGCACCGCGCTGCCCCAGCACCTGCAGGGTATAGCCAACCCCCACCGAGACCAGACCGGCGTAGAGCAGCGCCTGCCAACCGGCAACCGCCCCGGCCACCGTCGGCATCTCGATGATGAAGGCGGTAACGAGGCTGAGCAGACCGCACACCACAAACTGCACGCAAGCCAGCTTGATAGGGGCCACCCGGTTGGAGTAGTGATCCACCAGCAGCAGATGGATCGCCCAGAACAGCGCGCCAATCACCTGCAGCAGATCGCCAAAGCCGATGGAAAAGTCATCCGTCACGCTCAGCAGATAGAGACCGGCCAGCGCGATAAGCGCGCCAATCCAGGTGTTGGTGCCGGTCTTGTGGTGCAGCAGCAAACCCAGCACAGGCACCAGAATGATGTAGAGCCCGGTGATAAAACCGGCCTTGGCGGCTGTGGTGTAGAGCAGCCCCACCTGTTGCAGGGAGGCGGCGCAGAACAGCACCAGTCCGGCCAGCACACCACCGGTCAGCAACTGGCGATGATCGTCCGTGACGGCAACAGGTTGTCGGGATTTGAGCCACCACAGCAGCGGTAGCAGAGAGAAGGCGCCGAGCAGAAAGCGCAGGCCATTGAAGGTGTATGGCCCCATATGATCCATCCCGAGGCGCTGGGCGACAAAGCCCATGCCCCAGATGGTGGCAGCCATCAGCAACATCAGATTGGAACGCATGATAATTCATCCTTAAATCAGCGTTTTGCGGGTTATCTGATCCAAGATACCCGTCTCCCCACCCTCTTGTCTTTATGGCAGTGGATGTTTTACCAGCAGGGCGAAGATCAGCACCAGCAACATGTTGCCACGCAGGATCCAGATCACCCGGAATTGCTGCTGGATGGAGATCATCGGCGCGCGACCCAGCCGCAGGGAGCGGCGCCAGCGGTAGAAGAGACGGCTGGGGTAATCGAGCGATCCCACGATCACCAGAAAGAGCAGGGTCTGCATGCCGTGAGCCGGGTGGGCAAAGAGAGCAGCCAGCGAGCCGGCATGTTCGAGCGCCAGCAGACAACCGGTGGCAAAGATGCCGAACAGGGCCAGTGCCGAAACCCCGTCCACCACCAGCAGACGGCGCACTCGCACCATGTTGAGCCCGCGGCGAAAAATGAGGTATTCGATGCACAGGGCGAGCAGCAGCAGAATAATACTGCCGTCATGGAGATGGCAGAGCAGAGAATGATTGAGCATCAGCAAATTCTCACATCCTGCCTTTAGACGCGCCGAACGCCATCATATATGCTGGTCTCACTCGAGCTGAAAAGGATCTCTTCATGCCCCGCGGTACGTCCAGGAATACGTGGTCATTAATCTCCCGCATGCGGTTGGGCCTCCTCCTGCTCTTTATCCCTGTTTTGCTGCTGGGCAGCATCTACTACCTGCATATGGAGCGCACCCTGCGCCACGAGCAGGAACAAAATCTGGTGGCCCGCAATACCCAATATCTGCACACCCTGCTCGAACCCTATCTGGAGACGCTCAAACGCCAGTTTACGCTGATTTACCAGCAGGTAAATTATCAGGACTTCATTGAGCCGACCATTCGCAACGGCGAACACTATCTGCAGTCGTGGCGGGCCTATCACAAGGTAATGGAGCTCGACTATGTCTATGTCGGCACCGAGTATCGCAAGATGCTGATCCACCCTGCATGGCAAGCTGACGAAAGGTTCGATCCCCGGGTTCGCCCCTGGTACAAGCTGGCGGCCAGCCACCCCGGCCAGATTGTCTTTACCGACCCCTACTACGACTACACCCTCGGTACCCTCACCATGGCGCTGGCACGGGTCATCCTGACCCCGGACGGCAAACGGGTCGGTGTGCTCTCCCTCGATACCCAGCTCACTCCGCTCGCCAGCTGGCTCAACAACAAACGCGGTGTGGATTATCACAACGGGCAGGGTTATCAGATGCTGATCAACCACGAGGGGCTGGTACTGGCTCACCCGGACCGCGCCCGCGTCTTCAAGCCGCTGACCGACCCTACATGGCTGACACGGATGAAGGGCGATCAGGGCTTCTTCCTCGATAAGGCAAGCGGCCAGATGGTCGCCTACAACCGCATTCCCGAGCAGCGCTGGATCCTGCTCAGCGTCGAGCCTACCGCCAGCATGCAACGGGTGATCGACAGCGTCTCCGTCAACGTGCAGCTGATGATCGGCGTAGCCTGCGTACTCTATCTGCTGCTCGCCATGCTCTGGTCCCGCTACTTCCGCCGCATGCTGGGCGAAATCACCCTGCTGATCCGGGCCAGCCGCTCCGGCGGTATCGCCTACAACGGTCGCCGCATGCTGGAGCTGGCCAAGGTCTACGAAGAGATGGATGCCGCCAGCCAGGACTTCGCCCAGATCCGGCTGCAAGCCAATCAGGACAAGCTCACCGGCCTCTACAACCGCCGCTTCTTCGACGAGTGCCTGCAACAGCAGATCAAGCAGGGCCACCCCTTCGGGCTGGTGATGTTCGATCTCGACAACTTCAAACGGGTCAACGACACCTTCGGCCACCAGACCGGTGATGTGGTGCTCAAGCGGGTGGGCAAACTCGGCATGCGACTGTTCCACGACTGGGGCTGGTTCTGCCGCTATGGTGGCGAGGAGCTGGTGCTCATCTTCCGCTACGGCGAGGATCAACCCATGCTCCCCTCCCTGCTGGAGACCTTCCGGATCGGAGTGGAGCAGCTGGAGTGGCGCGAGGTGGATCTCACCATCACCATCAGCGGCGGCGTCGCCTTCAGCAAACCCGGTATGTCTGGCAAAGATCTGATTGAGCTGGCAGACAACGCCGTTTATCGCGCCAAGCGGGAGGGGAAAAACCGCATCTGCTTCCCGCAAAACGGCGAACAGACAACACAGCCGGATGAACCGCGTCCCGCGGACAAGGCGTCTGATGAGGAGCCGCTACGCGCCAACGAGGCATGACAGCCAACAGCTGCGCTCAGATAAAAAGAGAGAGAGGCCTTCCAGCCTCTCTCTTTTTTCATCACCACTTTTTCATCGCCACCAACCGGTACTCAAAGCTGGCGCTGCCACTCCAGCACGGGCCAGCCCAGCTCCTCGGCCTGCTGACGCAGCGCGGGGGCCGGATTGACCGCATGGGGATGGCTCACCGCCCGCAGCATGGGCAGATCGTTGTGAGAATCGCTGTAACCAAAGCTTCCCTGCCAGAGGTTGTCCCTTCCGGCAAAGAGCTGGTTGATGCGGGCCACCTTGCCTTCGCGAAAACTGAGGGTGCCGCGGGTCTGGCCGGTCAGCATGCCGGACTCTTCATCGAGCTGGATGGCAACGCAGTGCTCCATCCCCAGCATCCGAGCCATGGGAGCAACCAGATGTTCGCCGGAGGCGGAGATGAGCACCAGCTCGTCGCCACGCTGGCGGTGCCACTCGATACGTGCCAGCCCCTCGGGGTAGATGCGCTCGCGCAGCACCTGCTCGGCAAAGCGGCTACAGAGCGAGTCGAGCCACTGGCGTGTCTTGCCCGCCAGCGGTTGCAGGGTGAAGGCCATGTACTGGTGCATGTCCATTTTGCCCTGATGGTAGAGGGACATCATCCCCTGCTCCTCGGCAATCATGCTGGTGGGGGCCAGCTCCTCGGCCACCATGTACTCCAACCAGAGGCTGGCGGAATCCCCGGCAATCAGGGTCTCATCCAGATCAAACAGTGCCAGTGCCATGGGCGCTCCTCGCAGTAAAAATGGAAATGAAATGCGGCCTCATGCTACCTCACAGAGTTGATCCCGGGCCACTACCAGGGTCACGGCGCGCCCCACCGGCAGCAGTTCGCGGGCCGAGCGGTTGAGGCAATCCACCGTCAGTACGCCTGCCTCGCAGGTCACCTGATAGCGGATGACGTTGCCAAGCAGCTGTTGCCCGCTGATCACCCCCGGCAGGTTCGGTTCGTCGCTGTGAGCGCCAGCCGGCAGCAGGGAGAGGGATTCGGGTCGCAGCGCCAGCTTGCCCTGAAAACGGGGGCCAAACAGCGACTTGCCCTGCTCGACGCCAAGCAGGTTGTAGTTGCCGATAAAGCTCGCTACAAACTCGCTGGCGGGACGGGTATAGATCTCCTCCGGCGTACCGCTCTGGACGATGGATCCCTTGTTCATCAGGAAGATCCTGTCCGACATGGTCAGCGCCTCCTCCTGATCGTGAGTCACGAAGATGGTGGTGAGCTCGAGGCGCTGCTGGATCTCGCGGATCTGCTGGCGCAGGCTGCGGCGGATGCGGGCATCCAGCGCCGAGAGCGGCTCGTCCAGCAGCAGGATCCGCGGCTGCACCACCAGAGCCCGGGCCAGCGCGACCCGCTGACGCTGGCCACCGGAGAGCTCGGCCGGATAGCGGCGCTCGAAACCGGTCAGCTCCACCAGCTCAAGCGCCTCCTGCACGCTGGCGGCGAGATCCCGTCCCGGCTGGGGTTTCATCTTGAGGCCAAAGGCGACGTTGTCCCACACCGTCATGTTGGGGAAGAGCGCATAGCTCTGGAACACCATGCCGATGCCGCGCTTCTGGGGCTCCTGCCAGGTGATATCTTCACCGGCCACCCGCACCTGACCGCCATCCACCGGAGTGAGCCCGGCCAGCGCCCGCAGCAGGGTGGATTTGCCGCAGCCGGAGGGGCCGAGCAGGGTCACCAGCTCCCCCTTGCGAATGCCGAATTCGATCCCCTCGAACACTCTGGTATCGCCGTAGGATTTGTGCAGTTGATTCACTTCTAGATGGAACATGTTGATTCACCGATGAAATCTGTTGGCCGCCCAGGTGAGCAGCAGGGTCAGCAGGAAGTAGCTCATCACCAGCGCACTGGTGAAGTGGCCCGAAGTCGCGCGCATGTTGTAGAGGTAGACCTGCAGGGTCTCGTAACGGGTGCCCACCAGCATGTTGGCAAACACGAACTCGCCGAGCAGGAAGGAGAGCGAGAGAAACAGCGCAGCCAGCAATCCCTTGCGCAGGCAGGGGATCACCACCAGCAGAAAGGCGCGGCGGCTGCTCGCCCCCAGCAGGTGGGCGGCATCCATCAGATCTTTCAGCGGCACACCCTGCAAACTGTTGGCCAGCGCCCGGTACATAAAGGGGAGCACCACGGTGAACCAGGTGCCGATCAAGATCCACGGCGTGCCGATGATGGGCAGCACGCCGTCGGCGTAGACCTGCAGCAGCCCGACTGAGGAGACCACCGGTGGCACCGCAAAGGGGAGCAGGATCAACAGGTTCATCCAGGGATCCAGCTTGGGGAAGTAGTAGGCCACCACCAGCACGGTGGGTACCAGCACCAGCGTCCCCAGCAGCAGGGTGGCGAAACAGACCAGGAGGCTGCGGCCAAACGCCGCGAGAAAGCGCGGATCGCCCCACAGTTTGAGATACCAGTCGAGAGTGAAGCCATCCGGCAGCAGGGTCGCCCCCCAGCGGGTGGAGATGGAGTAGAGAAACGTGGCCAACAGCGGCAGCAGCAGGGTGGCGACCAGCCCACCCAGCACCCACTTGGGCCAGCGCGGCGTCAAATCATGCATGGGATTGCCCCTTGTTCACATAGCTCTTTTTCAGCAGCCACTGGTTGGCGGCCGTCACCACTCCCAGCAGCACCATCAGGATCACCGCCAGCGCCGCCGCCATATTGGGCTCGAGGAAGATGTCGCCGGAGACCAGACTGGCCACCCGGATGGTCACCAGATTGAAGTTGCCGGTGGTGAGGGCGTAGGCGGAGGCATAGGCCCCCACCGCGTTGGCAAACAGGATGATCAGGGTGCCAAGCAGCGCAGGCGTTAGCACCGGCAGCGCCACGTGCCACACATACTGCCCCTTGCTCGCCCCCAGCAGCGCGGCCGCTTGCGGCCACTCATCCTGCAGCGCATCGAAGGCCGGATAGAGCAGCAGCAGGGCGAGCGGGATCTGGAAGTAGGTGTAAATGAGGATAAGGCCCGACCCCGAGTAGAGGTTGAAGCCGTCGATCAATCCCCAGGATTTCAGCAGCAGGGTCACCGCACCGTTGATGCCGAGAATGATGATGAAGGCGAACGCCAGCGGCACCCCGCTGAAGTTGCCGGTCATGGTGACAAAGGCCAGCAGCACCCGCTTGACCCGCTCGCCGCTGTGACGCAGCGCCGCCGCCCCGAGGGTGCCGATGGCAAGCCCCGCCAGACTGGCGATACCGGCGATGCGCAACGAGTTGCCGAACGATTGCAGGTAGAAGGGGGAGCTCAAAATCTCCCGGTAGTAGTCGATGCCCCAGCCATCCGGGGTTTGGAAACTGCCCACCAGCACCCACACTATGGGGGCAAGCTGGAACAGGATCATCAAGAGGATAAAGGGCAGCAGCACCAGCGCGGGCAGCCAGTGGCGGCGCACCTTCTGCTTGGTTGCCACGGGTTGATCCACCAGGATCTCGGTGGTTGCAGGCATCATCAGTGCACCTCGCGCATAAAGGCGGCCTTGAGCAGCGGTGGCGCTGCCGGCTTGTCGTGGGAAACCCCCAGCAGATCCGCCATCAGGGCGCAGAGCTGGGTCTGGGCAATCGCCACCCCATCCGGCCAGCGCTCGACGAAAGCATCGCCAAACAGCCAGAGCGGCACAGTGCGCTCTTCAGGCAGGGTGCCGCCGTGGCTCAGGTCGTTGTTCATGCCGTGATCCGAGGTGATCACCACCTGATACCCCTCCGCCAGCCACTGGGGCAGCAGGTCGGCCAACAGGCTGTCCATCCGGCGCGCCTGATTGCGGTACTGGCGGGAATCGAAGCCAAACTTGTGGCCCGCATCGTCCACCCCCATCGGGTGGATCAGCAGAAAATCGGGATCGTACTGGCTGCGCAGCCACTCGCCATCCATCAGCAGATGGCTGTCGGGGTAGTTGTCATCCCAGTAGAAGCTGCCGTGCTGGATCGGCAGCTGCTCATCGTGAGTAAAGCGATCGCGGGCCGCCAGCCAGGGGCTCTTGTTGTAGAGCTCGCTCACCCAGTAGTAGGCCGCCGCTGCGGTGCGTTTACCCGCGGCGCGGGCCAGATGGAAAATGGAGTCATGCAGACTGAGACGACTCACCCCGTTGTGGGTGATGCCGCTCGCTACCGGCGGAACGCCGGTCAGGATGCACTCGTAGAGAGGCCGGGAGAGGGATGGCAGGGCGCAGCTGAGGGTCGTATAGAGGCCGCGCTCCGCCTCCACCATGCCTGCGAGGTAGCCCATCCCATGGGCTACCCCGGCAGAGAGGCCATCCACAAGTACCACTATCACCTTGTGTTGCACTGGCCGCTCCTTACTGCATGTAGATCATGACGTTCTCTTGCCACTGACGCGGCAGGGCCTTGGAGCTCTGTTCCCAGGCGGCGTGATCCTGGACCGGCTTGGCCTTGGCATACTGCTCGGCCGGCAGCAGCTTGGCCTTCACGTCATCCGGCAGCGCAACGTTGCTGCGGATCGGGCGGGCATAGCCGCGGGCCAGGTTGATCTGACCGGCATCGGAGAGGATGTATTCCCGCGCCAGCTTGGCGGCGTTGGGGTTCTTGGCCCACTTGTTGATGATGGTGGTGTAACCGGCGATGACGGAGCCGTCGCTCGGGATCACCACTTCAAACTTCTTGGGGTCGATCTGGTCGCGGTAGTTGAGGGCGTTGAAGTCCCACAGCACCCCCACTTCCACCTCGCCCTTCTCGATGTTGGCGATGGTCGGGTCGTTCAGCGACAGGCGACCCTGCTGGGCCAGCTTGCCGAACAACTCCAGGGCGGGCTTGAGATTCTTCTCGCTGCCACCGGTGGCATAGGCCGCCGCCAGCACGCCGTTGTTGGCTTGCGAGGCAACGCCCACATCGCCCAGGGTCACCTTGTAGTTGCCGCCCAGCAGGGATTGCCAGCTGGTGGGGGCGGCCTTGACCAGATCCTTGTTGATCAGGAAGGCGATGGTGCCGGTATAGGCCAGCATCCAGTGACCATCCGCATCCTTGGCCCAGTTGGGAATGTCGGCCCAGGTGGAGGGCTTGTAGGGCTGGGTGACCCCCTGCTTGACCGCCACCGGGCCGAAGGCGCCGCCCACGTCGCCGATGTCGGCGGTGGCGTTGGCCTTCTCGGCGGCGAACTTGGCGATCTCCTGCGCCGAGCTCATGTCGGTATCCTGATGCTTGATGCCGTAGATGTTGCCCAGCTGCTGCCAGGTATCCTTCCAGTTGGCCCAGCTGTCGGGCATGCCAATACTGCTGAGTTGCCCTTCGCCGCGAGCGGCCTTCTCAAGATCCGCGATGTTCTCGGCGGCAAACAGTGGCTGACTGATGGCCACCAGAGCCAGTGCACTTGCGATCACGCTTTTCATCATCCCATCCCTCTGGACTAGGTCAGTTAAGGTTCGAGAGGGATGCTAGAGGGGAAATATGACGGTCGCGGGGCGCTTTGATGGCAGTTTGATGACAATTGCCCTGTCATGTCGCTGTCATCCACAGCGGTTACAACTCTGAACCCAAGTGAAGCTGGACTACTCCAGCAAGGGCTGAACCAACAGGGGCCAGGCCAGCCCGCGCAGCCAGAATGAGCGACAGGGACATGAGCGTGATTGAACCGAGATTGAGCGAACGAGTAGCGGCAGATGGCCGCGCCTCCAAGTGTGAACAGATTTGCCAGACCCTGCGCCGCTATATCGGCAGCGGCCAGCTGGCGGCGGGGCAGCAGTTGCCAGCCGAGCGGGCCCTGAGCGAGCGTTTTGCCACCACCCGCATCACCATCAAGGAGGCGCTCTCCAGCCTCGAGGCGGATGGTCTTATCTACCGGGCCGAGCGGCGCGGCTGGTTCGTGGCGCCGCCCCGCCTCACCTACGATCCCGCCATCCACACCCACTTTCACCAGTGGATCGGCGAGCAGCAGCGCACCGCCGAAACCCGGGTGCTGGCCCACGGCGGCGAGCTCGCCAGCAGCGAGCTGTGCCGCTGGATGGGGCTGGATCCTTTTACGCCGCTGTATGAAATTCGCCGCCTGCGCCTGATCGACGGTCGCCCGGTGCTCCATGTCAGCCACCATCTGCTGGCGAGTCGCTTTCCCGATATCGCCAGCGCACCGCTGGCCAGCTCCCTCACCGAGCTCTATCAGCAGCGCTATGGCATAGGCCAGGGTGGGGCGAGTCTCGAGATCACCCCCTCGGCGGCGCGCGGCGCCATCGCCCGCGCCCTCAATCTGGCGGAGGGGAGCGCCGTGCTGCGGCTGGTGCGGGTCAACTATGACGAACGGGGCGCGCTGGTGGATTGCGATATCGAACACTGGCGGCCAGATGCGATCCGTATCTGCCTCGATACCCGGGCGCTGCAACCGGCCACAAGCAGATCGCAGACCGTTCAATTCACGGAATAACCAGACACCAACAGAGCGGATCCCGCAGGATCCGCCGGGATCAGTTGTCGATATTGGGGATCATGTCGTCAAAGCTCTGATAGCCGCAGTCGGCCAGTTGCAGCGACATGGTGTAGGTCTTGCGGTGCTCCTGCGGGCCGATGGCGGGGCGGTTGAGCTTGAGCTCCTGATGCCAGTACTCCTTCATCCGCTCGATCAACCCCATCGCCTCGCTCTCGTTGAGATGGAGCTGGCAGAGCGCCAGATAGTTGTTCGACTTGTGCATGTTCTCCACCAGATACTCCCCCAGCATCGACATCGCCTGGCGCGCCTGCTGGCGGGCGAAGCGGCTGTGCTGCTCGAAGCTGATCCGCTCGCTGATGAGGAAGTGATAGCTGTTGTCGATGCCAAGCTGCAGGATGCCGAGCTTCTCCAGCTTGCGCAGATAGAGGTAGCAGGAGGCATCGGTCAGGCCGTACTCCCGCTTGAGATCGATCAACGTCTTGTCGCGCCAGAAGATGTTGGCCAGAAAGGCGTAGAGGCCCGGCTCGTTGTGAAACGCCTCGTCCTGCTCCTGAGTGAATACGGCGCGCCGGCTCTGGGCATCCTGGGTGCGCTCCAGCAGCTCCTCGAACGAGAGCCCCACCAGATGGCAGATCTCCAGCAGGGTATCGAACGGCAGGGAGGGCTTGTTCATCATCCGCTTGATGGTGGCAATGGAGACCCCCATCGCCTCCGCCAGCGTCTGATAGCGAATCCCCTTGTCGGTCAGGGTCTTCTTCAGGGTATCGAGGATCTGGGTGGCCAGGGTCTGGCTGTAGCTCACGGGACTCATCCTTGTAGTTGCATCATGACTGCATGGTTATGCCGCAGCGGGGTCGCCTCTATTTTTACCGCCAAGGCTCAGATATTGACACCAAAAAGATGGTGGTCGCCCGTAACCGGCTGAAATGGCGCCGAGGCCTGACCAGTTCCGGCCAGCGGTCGCAAAATCTGATACCTGCCAGCGCATATCCTTGAACCGGAAAACATTTTGCTAGTGCTGCATAGCTCATCACGCATACTTTTGTCGTATCGAATTCAAGACCCTTCCTGGTTTAGAAATCGATTGTTTGCTTCCAAATTTGTATTTTTTAAACCGCAAGGTTTTTCCTTTTTCCTGATCTTGAGCGGCGCTTGCAAAAGCACCGCTCTACTCTTTTTTGCGCCATGAAAAACGCCTGCCACAGGGCAGGCGTCAGCAGATGGCAATCCAATCAGATATAGCGAATGGCCGTCAGCGCCATCACCACCGCCATGCTCGCCATCATGGGGACGAAGGTGCGCTTCACCACATCCACCGGGCTCAGGTTGGCGATGCCGGAGACAGTGATGATCACCCCCGCCACCGGCGAGATGGTGCGGCCAATGCCGGCCGCGAACAGGATCGGCACCAGCAGCAACAGCGGGTTGATGTCGAACTGGCTGGAGACCAGCGGCACGATGGGAATAAACGCCATCACGGGGGCGTTGCCCGAACCGGTGATAAAGGCGGTCAGCAGGATAAAGAGCGAGAAGACCAGCGACAGCCCGAGCGGGTTGAGCTCGAACGACTTGGCCAGATCGATCAGCTGGGTGATGGCACCGATATTGGTGAGACCGGCGGAGAAGAACTCGGCCGCCAGCATCAGGGTCAGCACGCTGCCGAAGATCATCCCGGTGCCGGTCAGCCAGGCCTCGAAGTTGGCGAACGCCTTGTTGAGGGAGCGGTAGCGCAGCGCCTCGATGATGATGCAGAGGGTCATGGTCGACATCATGGCCACCGGAATGGTCATCTTGATGGCGCTGACAAACAGCTCGGAGAAGCCGAACAGAAAGACGAAGGGGATCACCGGCAGCAGGGCGTAGTAACCCGGGGTGTTCTCGTGCTTTGCCTCCAGCTCGTGCAGATATTTGCCCCGCTCGGCGGCGGTATCATGGCCATCCTTGCGGTCGCAGTAGCGCTGCCACGCGATATTGACGAAGGGGATGATCACCAGCAGCGCGATCTGGAACAGCAGCTGATGGTTCACCACAAACGGCATCACCTCGATATTGATCGCCTTGGCACCGATCACCGCATTGATTTGGCCGGGGCCAAACTCCCACGCGGTGGGGATGACGATGGTCGCCACCGCCGTCTTGGCACTGATCCCGGCGTTGCGCAGCAGCGGATAGAGGGTGCCCATCAGCAGCAGGGAGAGCGAGGTCGCCCCGGTGATAAAGACATAGAGGATGGAGACCAGCAGCAGGATGATCGCCAGCAGCACATAGGGGTTCTTCAGCGCCATGATGGGGCGGGAAGTGGCCTTCACCAGCGCCGCCGAAGCGCCGATCTGGTTGAGGTAGGTAGCCACCCCGGCAATCGCCACCAGGGTCAGACCGGTGGAGGCGAGGCGGGAGTTGGTCACCATGGCGAACTTCTCCCACAGATCGAAGAACCAGAAGCCCTGACTGTTCTCGGCCGGCAGGATCGGGTTGATCCCCGCCCACTGGGCATACGCCAGCAGCACCAGACCCGCGGTCAGCAAGGTCGCCTGAGGATTGAACCGCTTGAGCATGGCGTAGGCGACCAGCCCCACTACCACCAGAATCAATATTGTCGACATATTTATTATCCTTGTTGCAGCACCCGTGACGACCCGATTACATCTGATTGTTATTTCTCATAATCGGGATTCGGCAGCGTATCAGTCGCCCCCGGCAAATTGAATTGGTCAATGTGACCAGCGCCGCAATAATAAAGATTTAATCAATAGCGAAACACTCGGCAAAATATTGCCCTAACACACTCCGGATAATCAGAATGTGGAGCCCTTCAAAGTTGTCGTCAGGCCGCTGTGCGCGCCCTCATAAAATAGCGACTCACCCTGCCCGCCCCCTTTTTCGTCTCACCCATCGGCAAACGGCGCCGTGGCCAACCGGCCGGTCGGGTTCAGCCCGCTCGGCCCTTGTTCCTCCCGGGGCAGCCAGAGCGCAGATGAACGACACGTAGCAAAAGTGACCATTGGCGAGCAAAAAGACAGCAACAAAGAGAGTCAAACATCGCCTTTTGCAGATAAAAAATGCAGCCAGCCAAAAAATTTTGGCCACCGGCGACGAGATTCGACCGGTCAAAATAACAACAAAAAGTTGGCAATCGACCTCATTTACAACTGATTAATCATCATTCAGTTTGCAATCAGATGCTCCTTGCGGAGCGAAAAAGAAACCCAAGGGATATCAACCCCCTCCGGCCGATCGGCCAGCAAATAGTCCGGTTACGGTTATTTCGTTTATTTTGGTAATTTATAAATAAAGTGATAACTCTAAATTAATCATTAATTACCCAATTATTGTTTGTGCTGATTTTTATTTGCAGAAAATCACAGCCTGCACACGGGTTGTTATTGAAAAACGAGCTGACTATACTGCGCCGCCTCGAATACAGGAGTGCAGGAAATATTAATAACTTTCATGGATGAAAGAGTTCAATCACACGCAGTTCACACATCAGGACAGATAATCCATGAACAAGTTTAACAGTGCAGTTGCCCTCTCCCTGCTCGGTCTCACCCTCAGCGGCGCCGCGTGTGCCGAGGGCTGGTATCTCGGTCTGGATCTCACCACCTCCAAAATGGATCTGGATGGCGTGGCCCAGCGAGCGCACGACGCCAACATCATCGACGACCAGCTCGACGGTGGCAGCCTGATCGTCGGCTACCACCTCAACGACTGGCTGGCCATCGAAAGCGGTCTGCATGCCCAGCGCATGAGCCAGCTGATGTGGATCACCAGCCCGGGCCTGACCGGCTTCACCGACACCACCATCGACACCCGCAGCATCAGCCTGGCCGCCAAGCTGAGCCAGCCGCTGGCCTGGGGCTTCAGCGCCTACGCCAAGCCGGGTGTGGCCTACACCAGCACCGAAGTCGAGATGATCGGCAACGGCACCATCCTCGGCATGAGTGTTCAGGGTCGCCGCAGCGAGACCAAGGGCACCGTTCACCCCAATCTGGAAGTGGGCATCGACTACGCCTTCAACGACCATATCTCCGCCGGGATTGGTTACGAGCGCCAGTTCAACGCCATGACCCTGGGTGACGATCACTACTCCCTCGACACCCTCAAGCTGGGCATTCGCTACCACTTCTAAGGCGGCCGCGATCCCATGCAAAAGGGCCGCAGGTTTCACGCCTGCGGCCCTTTCCATTTGCCGTCCCGCGCTCAGCAGATCCGGTTCTTGCCCTGCAGCTTGGCCTGATAGAGCGCCCGATCGGCACGCACCATCAGGCTCTCCTTCTGCTCATCCTGCTCATACTCCGCCAGCCCGAAACTCAGGGTCGCCGGGCCGTGCGGGCAGATCGTCTCGCGCTGCAACAGCAGCTGGAACTTGCTCGCCACCAGTTGCGCCTCGGCATGACGGGTATTGGGCAGCACCACCATAAACTCGTCACCGCCCCAGCGGGCCAGCAGATCGATCTCGCGAATATGGCGGCGGATCAGCGCCACTATGTTGATCAGTGTCTGATCCCCGGTGTGGTGGCCATAGCTGTCGTTGATCTGCTTGAAGTTGTCCACATCCATGGCGATCACCGTGAAGGGCTGATGGAAGCGCCGTGCCCGCTCGCACTCCAGCTGCAACGCCCGCTCCAGCCGATAACGGCTGGCGGCGCCGGTCAGCGCATCGGTCTCTGCCAGCAGGCGATTCTCGTCCACTTTGCGTTGCAACTCCTCGTTGAGCCGCGCCAGCTCGGCGGTGCGCTCGGCGATCAGCTGCTCCAGCGAGTGGTTGCGCCGCTCCAGTTGCTCTTGCAGCAGCTTGCTGGCGTGGATATTGCGATGGGCGCCGATCATCCGCGCCACCGAGCCATCGGGATTGCGGGCAATAATGTGGCCACAATCCTCAATCCAGAGGTAATCGCCATCGCGGGTGCGGCAACGATACTCGGCGCGATACTCATGGGCGCTGCCATTGAGGCAGAGATCGAACTTCGCCATCACCGCCGCCATATCGTCGGGATGGATCACGCTCTCCCAGGTAAAGACGGTATTGCCGAGGGAGTGCGGTTCATAGCCCAGCATCTGATACCAGCCGGGATTGCGATAGACAAAGCCGGTATTGGCATTCCAATCCCAGATGCCGTCGCTGATCACCTCCAGAATCCCGTGTACCACAGACTCGCTGAGGTCGGAGATCCTGACCGGATCACTCTCTTTGCGCATATGAACTCATCCTCTCTTCTTGCCTGCGTCACTCTTGTCTGCCCACCAAACGGCGTTGTCGAGTCGGCGTGAAGCGCTACCTTGGCACACGGCGAAAATCCTGTCAGCCAGAATGCCACTCTCCCCCTGCTATCCGGTTATCGGCTGCTCGCTCTGCATGATAAATGGGCCGTTCAGGGCGTCAGCAAGTGTGGCTCAAGTGCAGCCCATTTGCTGACCAATACCCAGAGGCAGCCGTGATGGGGAGTAGACAGAAGGGAAATAGGCAGAGCATCTACGTAGGGTGTAATAAGCGAAGCGCATTACACCTTTTGCCAGCTCAATAGAAGCGGTGCAATTCACTTCGTTCTTTGCACCCTACCCGCTTTCAGAGAGAAGGCTTCACAATATTTTCACATAGAATTATCCATAATTTTAGATGTAAATTGACGAACGTACCCACAGCCATCCTTATTAAAATAGTCATGAATACTCTCTGCGTAGAGCTCATTCGTTAAGTTATATCCAGACAATATTGAATACAGACTAAACTTCTTTGTTATAGATAATTTATGACCTGTGCAAAAATACTTTGAAAGTTTTTCTTTTGCGGTAAGCTCATCCTTTTTGAAAACTATATCAGTGTTATCATTTGCTTCCCCAGAAGTAAAAATATATGATATTTTTTGATTGAAAACATTATTCATACTAAAACTGGAATCGAAAAGACCAATAGCATTGAAGTCATTATCATAAAGCTTTGAGCGTTCTATTTTTGAACCATAGAATTGAGAGCCAAGAAAAGTACTTCCAATTATTATACTGTTTCTAATTTGTGTATCACTAAAAATAGAACCGATTAGATGAGTATTATTAAAGATAACAGATTCAATATTGGAGTTGAAGAATGAACTACCATCCAGAACAGACATGGAAAAATTAACTCCATGCAGGTTTGTGTTGACAAAATTTGTTCCCATCAATCTTGCAAAACTAAGATTTGCACCAGATAAATCTGAATCATGAGCCCAAATTCTAGGTATAGACTGGCCCCATAAATCCAAATACTTCAAACTTCTTGACCTTAAATCCAATGAAATAGAACGTGATATATTATATACATCCTCATGATATCCAGTCATACGTGCAAAGCTATTAGCATTCTCATCAGGAGTATAAATTTTCTCTGTTCAATCTATTTTAATATGCGGGATAAACCATACTGTCCCCCCATCTTCATCATCTAACAATGCTGAATTTTGCTTTATATAAAAAATCGGAGAGAAACTTGAGCTGATGAATATTGTGTCTACACAGATATACAAATGTAATGTCATGCACACTAAAAGTAATTTATGAAAACTTTTACTATAATCATCCCTATATAAATTCAATGTAGATTTGTAATTTTTCCCACATGAATATAAACAGACAACAAATGCCATAAGCTGTAGCAAAAAATACACTTTACTTTGATAGTCTGACAGCCTAATTAATAGCAAGTAAGTTGTGAGTGGCCCACTAAAGAAAACTGAAAAAATGACAACACATCTCGATATAATAGTGTTTATGTCATTTCTCGTATTAAAAGAAAAAATAGACTTTGATGGCGAACGTGCAACTTTGCACCTCCATTCCATAAGATAATATTCTCTTGATATGTAAATTGAGATTATAGATATAACAAAAGAGCTGAATATCAAAAATCCTACAACTGACGTTTGCGCATTTATTATAGGTATATTAAAATCTTTTGAGCGCATTAATAAATGCGCATCGGAAATAGAAAATAAATTCAGTAAAATAAATACCTGCACTAAGCAATACGTTGTGAAAATTTTTACAAAATTAGCCTCATCACCTGAGGTCGCTTCTTTTGATGTATTCTTACTTCGATTCAACATGTTTATACTCTAATAGCTAAATAAAAAGCGGTAAATCCCTTTACCGCTGTCCAATAGTTCACTCCCCCAACCTCTCCGCCAATCCGGAATAACGCTCGGTCTTTTTCCGTACCGCCTGGGCCAGCAGGGCGCGATCGCCATAGAGATCGAGGCGCGCCTTGGCGCGGGTGATGCCGGTATAGACCAGCTCGCGGGTCAGCAGCGGGCTGGGGCTATCGGGCAGCACCAGCACGGTATGGGCAAACTCCGAGCCCTGAGATTTGTGGATGGTCATGGCGTAGACCGTCTCGTGGGGCGGCAGCCGACTGGGCAACAGGGCGCGCAATGTGCCGTCCGGCTGCTCAAACCATACCTTTAACCGGCCAGTTTCGTCGGGCAGGCAGAGCCCCATATCGCCGTTGTAGAGGCCGACCCCGTGATCGTTGCGTACCACCATCACCGGGCGACCGGCATACCAGTCGCCATCGCGGGCAATCAGGCCAGCCCGTGACAGGGCCAGTTCGAGCCGCTCGTTTAGCCCCAGCACCCCGAACGGGCCATCGCGCAGGGCGCAGAGGATCTGGAAGCTGTTGAATGCCTTGAACACGGCGGCGGGCGCTTCCCCCGCGCGGGCCGCCTTCAGATAGCTGCCGTAACCAGCGACCCCCTGGGCAATCAGGTCGTCGTAGGCCTCCCCCGCCCAGGGGTGCAGGCTGATATCGGCGAATCCTGCGCCCCAGACTGATTCCACCGCCGTGGCATCGCCGCTGTTGCAGGCGCGCGCCAGCTGGCCGATGCCGGAGTGCTGATCAAAGCGCCAGCTCTTGGCCAGCAAACAGAGGCTGTCGCGCACCGGCGCCCCCGCGGGCGTGCCCTGCAAACGGTAGCCGGTCTGGCGGGAGAGCCAGTCCGCCTGCGCCGGGCTGATGCCCTGTTCGATAAAGCTGCAGATATCGCCGAGCACGGCCCCCGCCTCCACCGAGGCGAGCTGATCCTTGTCGCCGAGCAAGATCAGGCGGGCGTGGCTGGGCAGCGCATCGAGCAGGCGCGCCATCATCGGCAAGTCGACCATGGAGGCCTCATCCACCACCAGCAAGTCGAGGTGCAGCGGGTTGCCCGCGTGGTGGCGGAACTGGCTGCGCCCCGGAATGACCCCGAGCAACCGGTGCAGGGTGCCCGCTTCGGTGGGGATCGCCTCCACCCACTCGGGGGGCAGATCGAGGGCCTGCAGGGCAGAGCCGATACTCTCGGTGAGGCGCGCCGCCGCCTTGCCGGTGGGGGCCACCAGCCGGATCGCCGGTGCCTTGCCTGCTTGCAGGCCGGTCTCCACCAGAATGGCGAGCAGTTTGGCCACAGTCGTGGTCTTGCCGGTGCCGGGGCCACCGGAGATCACCGCAAAGGGGCGCGCCGCCGCGGTGGCCGCAGCCAGCTTCTGGCCGTTGCAACAGAGCGCCTCGGGCACCAGCGTATCCAGCTTGCTCAGGTCGCTCGCCGCCTGCGCGCTGGCCAGCAGCCCTTCGATGGCGGGCCAATCAACTTCGTTCGGGAACACCAGATCCAGATACTTCTCGATAAAGTGGCGGGCCGAGAAATCGGGGGCGAGGCGGGCCTTGAGCAGCGCCGCGAACACCAACCCGTAGTCGCGGGCAAACAGCCGCGACAGAGCCGGTGAAATCTCCGGCCATTCGGCGCGTTCGCTCAAAGCGCGCAGATGGCGGGCCACCCCAAGTTCAAAATCGTGGTAGCGGGTGAGGTAGAGCCGCCCGTGCCACAGCCGCAGCGGCCAGCGCGGGGCGAGCCCCTCATCCTGCTCGGTTCCAACCAAGGGGCTTGCCGCAAACAGGGCGGGCCAGCGGGCAGGATCCGCCAGATCCACCAGCAGATCCCGGCTCTGCTGGGGATCCAGCCCGAACGGGCGCAGGGATCCGGCAGTCAACATTTCAAGCGGCAGGCAGACATGGCCACGCCCCAGCTCGAAGCAGGTGAGCGCCGCCCCCAGCACCAGCTCGGGGCTGCCGCCAAGGTCTGCCACCAGCCGGGCAAATTGCAGATCCAGCTGGCGGATGCGGCCAGCCAGCGCCAGTGTTTTCAACCGTTCAACCATCATTGCGCTGGCTGCGGTGCTGATCATGGTGCCGCTCATGCCTCTACCTCGTTTAATTCTGCTGATGAAACACCGCCAGAGCGATCACCATTTCTAAACAACTCATCCAACCCCAACACCAGTTCACGGCTCGGGCGGGTATGGAAAATGCCCCCCTGCGGCATGCCGCGCAGGAACAGATAGAAAACGCCGCCAAAATGCTGCTCGAAGTCGTAGCCCGGCAGGCGCAGGGTGAGCAGCCGGTGCAGCGCCAGCGAGTAGAGCTGGTATTGCAGGTCGTAACGGTGCTCGGCCATCGCCCGCTCCAGCGCCGGACGGCTGTAATCGGCGGGGCTCATGCCGAGGTGGTTCGATTTGTAGTCGAGCAGATACCAGCGCCCCTGCCACTCGAACACCAGGTCGATAAAGCCCTTGAGCATCCCCTGCACGGTGGCAAAGCTGAGCGGCTTGTTGCCCCGCGACAGCGGGTCGTGCCGTTGGCAGAGCGCGGTCAGCGCCGGTGCCGTCACCCGTCCCATGGGCAGGAAGAACTCCAGCTCCACCTGCTTGCGGTCGGGGGCCAGATCCCGCAGCCGCACCGGCTCGCCAAAACCTGTTTCCAGCGGGGTATCCAGCACCGCCTCCACCTGCTGTTGCAGCACTTGGGCCCAGCTCTCGTCGAAGCCATCCTGCGCCAACAGCGCGGCGATATGCTCTGCCAACGGCTCGCCCGCGGCGCTCTGAAAGTCGATGGTCTCGAACAGGCTGTGCAGCAGGGTGCCGGGGCGCGCCCCTTTCGGGAAGGTGAAGATGGAGGGCTGGGGCGCCTCCTCCGGTTGCTCGGAAGCCAGCGCGGCCGCCTCGGTGACGACCTCGTCATCGAAGCCGGGGTTGGCCAAGACCCCCTTGCTGTGACCGTGACCCTGCGCTGCCAGCCCGGAGTAGGAGCTGATCCACCAGTCTCGCTCAAGGGAACCTGTAAAGTGGCGCACCTGCGGCTCGCCCAACTGCTCCTCCTCTGGTGGCAGCGGGGCCGGACGGGTGAGCGAGGGCTCACCGACGGCCACTCCGGGCAGCGCCTGTGCCAGCTCGGTCAGAGCTGTCGCCAGCGTCTGCGCATCCCCCTCTTCGCCCTTTTGCAGCAGGTAGCCGATGGCGGTGTGGTGCAGGTCAGTCTTCTCCGACTTGCCCGCTCCCGCCCGCACCGGCGCCAACCCCAGCCAGGTGGCGTAGACGCCCCGGGTCAGCGCCACATAGAGCAGTCGCAGATCTTCGGCAAGGCGCTCCCTGTCCGCTTCGGCGAGCGACGAGTCGGCGCCGGTGAGATCGAGAATGGTGCGATTGCCCGCCTCGTCGGCCTCGTGATAGAGCGGGGTCTCGGCGGTTCTGTGGCTGCAGATAAAGGGCAGGAATACCAGCGGGTACTCCAGTCCCTTGGATTTGTGGATGGTGACGATCTGCACCAGCTTGCGCTCGGATTCGAGGCGCAGTACCTGCTCCGCATCTTGGCCGTTGGGGCGGCTCACCGCCTCCCCCAGCCAGCGCAGCAGGGCATATTCGCCATCCAGCTCGCTGCTCACCTGTTGCAGCAGCTCGCCAAGATGGAGGAAGTTGGTCAGCCGCCGCTCGCCATAGGGGCTCGCCAACAGCGAAGAGGCGAGATTGCGCCGGTGCAGCAGGGCCCGCAGCATGGCCAGCACGCCACGGCGGTGCCAGATCTTGCGGTACTCCATAAACTCCTGCACCGCGCTCTCCCACGCCCGCTCATCGCTGGCCAGCCCATCGAGCGCCTTGGCGTCGAGATCAAACAGCCCGGTGGCGAGCGCCGCCCGCAGGCTGCGCTCTTCGCTCGGGTTCTGGCAGGCGTGCAGAATCAGCAAAATCTCCCGCGCCTCCGTCTGCTCCAGCACGCTCTCGCGGTTCGACAGATAGACGGAGGCGATGGCGAGGCGCGCCAGCTCCTGCTGCACCAGCTTGCCCTCGGCGCCGGTGCGCACCAGCACGGCGATATCTCCGGCCTTCACCGCCTGATCACCTATCTTTGCCTTGCCCTCGCGGGCCAGCGTCAGCAGGCGGTGGATCTCGGCGGCGGTGGCGCGGGCCATCTTGCTCTGGTAATCCCCCCGGTTGAAGGTGGGCTGGCCGGTCAGCTGCCAGCACTGGAGCACGGGCGCGGTGGTGCCATCGAGCAGCAGCGCCTTGCTCTTGCCCTGCGCCTCCACCGGCAGGAAGGGGATATCCGCCTCGTAGATAAAAGGATCTTTCGCCCGCTCGAACAGGCCGTTGACCGCCCCCACCAGCGCACTGCTGGAGCGCCAGTTGCGCCCGAGGGTGTAGTGGGCGCTCACATTTCGCCGCGCCTGAATGTAGGTAAAGATGTCGGCGCCGCGAAAGCCGTAGATGGCCTGCTTGGGGTCACCGATCATCAATAGCGCCGTGTCGGTGTGACCGCCGTAAAGGCGATGGAAGATGCGGTACTGCTGGGGGTCGGTATCCTGAAATTCGTCGATCATCGCCACCCGATAGGTGGCGCGAATGCGCTCGCACAGCCGCTCGCCAAGGTTTGAGCCAAGCGCCCCATCGAGGTCTTTGAGCAGGTCATCGAACGAGAGCTGATGAGCCTGCCGCTTGCTCGCCTGCATCCGGCTGCGCACTACTTTGGCGGCCCGTTGCAGGATAAGGTCCCGAATACCGGGACGGCTCGCCAGCAGTTCATCGATCTGGCTGAACAGCGGCAGGGTCGGCACCACGCCCCCCTTCTTGAGGTTCTCCTCCAGCACCGTCTGGCCGAAGCGCTCCAGCTCCTTGGGAATGGCGTAGCCACTGCCTTCGTCCTGTGCCCAGTCAGCTATCTTGGCAAGCCAGCCTTCGTAGTTCTTGCCGGTGTAGCGGCTGATCTGGCCGTCGGTCTGGCGGCGGATCTCGTCCGTCTGCGCCAGCCATTCGCTCTTCACCGCCGCGATGCGACTCATGGCCGCCTGATGGCGGGCGGCGAGGGTCTCGTCCCCCAGCGCGGGGTGGATCTCCAGCTCGCTGTTGTCGAGCCAGCTGCCCATCTCCCGCAGCAGGGCGGCGGGGCTCGGCCAGAGCGCGCGCACCGCGCTGGCGAGGGCTTTATCCACCGGATAGAACTCGGATCGCCAGTAGTCGCTCACCGCCTGCAGCCGAAGCTGGCTGTCGTCGGTAAGAAATTCGGTTTCAAAGAGTGCGCCCGACTCGAAGGCGTTCTGCTTGAGCATCCGCTGGCAGAAGCCGTGGATGGTAAAGACCGCTGCCTCGTCCATCTGGCGCTCGGCGGCCAGCAGGCGGCGGGCAGCCAGCTCGTGATCCACCACCTCTGCCAGCAATTGGGCCAGCAGGGCATCATTGCTATGGCCGCGCATAAAGGCGAGCCGCGCCTCGTGGATGCGACCGCGGATCCGCCCGCGCAGCTCGGCGGTGGCCGCTTCGGTAAAGGTCACCACCAGAATTTCGGTCACCGAGAGCGGCCGTTCATGGGCGCTCGGCTGACCCACATCGGCGCCCTCTTCGATGAGCGGGCCATGGCCCAGCAGCAGGCGCAGGTAGAGACCAGCGATGGTGTAGGTCTTGCCGGTACCGGCGGAGGCTTCGATCAGTCGTTCACCATGGAGGGGAAAACGCAATGTATTGAGCGGGTTAGCCATTATTTCAGCTCCTCCAGGGTCTTGAGCAGCGGGGTCAGGTGTTCGCGGGCCAGCGCCTGCAACTGACCAAGCACCTCGTCATCGAGTTCGGGGAAGCAGCGGGCAACGTAAGGATCTTGCCCCTCCCCATTGATCATCCAGCCGCCGTTGAAACGGGTGAGAGCCGCCTTGTCGGCCGCCTCCGGCTTGTCGGGATCCTTCTCGATCGCCTTGAGCCAATCCCATGCGGTGTTGGGGAAGAAGGGCAGCGGCCGCTTCATCCCCTGCGCCCAGCACGCCACCAGCGCCGCCAGCTTGGGCCGCGCCTCGTCGGCCGACAGCGCAGGCAGGCGCAGACTCTGCTTGGCATCGAACAGCAGAGTGTCGCCGGGGGCGCCGCTCAATGAGAGGCAGAGGTGCTGGATCCAGCCCAGCAGCAGATCCTTGCCGTTGAAGCTGCCGGGTTTGACCACCAGCAAACGCCCCTTCTGGGTGTCGATCCACCCTTGCAGCTGGCCCTGAGTGAGGGAGATATCGATCTCCACCGCCTGCTTTTCTGACTCATTGGCAACAACCCATGGCCGCAGCCGATCCGCCAGCTTGCCCATCTCGGCATCCAGATCGTCCAGCAGCAGGCTGCCGAACCACCCTTGCGGCAGCAGGCCGGTGAGCTGCAACCGCTCGCGACGCTCGGTACTTTCACCTTCCGCCAGATGGGCATCAAGCAGCAGATCTTTCAGCTGATAATGTTGCAGGCCATCCAGCTCGAACGGCTCGCTGTCCTCGATGTTGGCCTCGTTCAGTTCAAACCACACCTTGAGGCGGCGGTTGAGGAAATATTTGGTGGGCTGGCGATAGAAGCGCAGCAGCTCCGCCAGCTCCAGCCCCTGCTCCTTGCCCCATTCGGGGGGCAAAGGCAGCTCGCCGCTCTGGAAGTTGGCCGCGCCGCGCACCGGATTGAGGGCGGGCAGCCAGTCGGCGGCATAGGTAAAGAGGCGCGAACCCGCCTCCGGGTAGAAGTAGTTGCGGCTGTAGGGGGTGAGCGGATGCGCCACCATCAGGTGGTTGAGCAGCCGCTTGCCGGAGGTTTCGTCATCGAGATCCTCATCCCCCGCCAGCACAAAACCCTGCCGCACATAGTCGATCAGCTCCGCCAGCAGCACCGACGGCACCTTGTCGCTGTTGTCCTGCGCGCTGAAGCCCTGATAGCTGATATAGAGCCCCTGCTGGGCGCTGAGCAGCGCCTCGAGGAAGAGGTAGCGGTCATCATCGCGACGGGAGCGATCCCCACGCCGGCCCGCCACCGCCATCAGGTCGAACCCCATGGGGGCCAGAGTGCGCGGGTAGACGCCGTCGTTCATGCCGAGCAGGCAGACCTGCTTGAAGGGGATGGAGCGCATCGGCATCAGGGTGCAGAAGTTGACCTGACCGGCGAGGAATCGCTGGCTGGAGCGGGACTCCCCCAGCACGCTGCCGAGGTAATCCTGCAACAGATCGGCGGTGATGGGCTGCTCGAAGCGGGCCTCGCCAAGCCGGGTCTGCCACTCGGCCAGCTGGCTGCGAATGAGCTGGAGCTGACGCTCTTCATCCTCGTCGGCCAGATAGAAGCGCTCCAGCAGCGCCAGCAGGCAGGCGTTCCACTCGGCTAGCGGCTGGGCCTGTTGCAGGCGGGGTAGGAATTCTGCCAGCGAATCGACAAACCAGGCGAGCTTGCCGAGTGCCAGCCCCTGCTGACCCTCGATATCGGCATAGGGCAGAATGCCCGCCACCGGCTCGCCATCCCCCATGGCGAACCCGAGTAGCATGCGGCGCAGGCCGAACAGCCAGCTGTTACCGGACATGGGCGGCAGATCGAAACGGACAGGGTAGCTGTCGTCCAGCCCCCAGCGGATACCGGTCTCCTGCACCCAGACCCGCAGCTGGTTGAACTCGTCGTCATCCAGCTCGAAACGGCGCAGCACGGCGGGCACCTCGAGAATGGCGAGCAGCTCCCCTGCCCCGAAACGGGCGTTGGGCAGTCGGAGCAGGGCGAGGAAGCTTTGCAGCAGCGGGCTCTCCTGACTCGCAGCCCGATCCGAGACCGCAAACGGGATCTGGCCGCGCGCGCCAAACACCGCCTGAATGTAGGGGCCGTAGCTGTTCACATCCGGCATCATCACCACCACATCTTTCGGGGTGAGGGTCGGATCCTGCTCGAACAGCGCCAGCAGCCGATCGTGCAGCACCTCGAGTTCGCGCATCGGGCCGTGGCAGGCGTGGATCTGCAAGGATCCATCCGCCGGATCGATGGGGCTCTTGTGGTGGCTGCTGTCGAGATCGAACTGACCGGCGCCTCGCTCGGCCAGCTCCAGCACATCCTTTTGGATGGCATGCAGCAGCTTGATATTGCCCTTGCCATCCACCTCGTCGATATCGACGAAGGCCTCGATTTGCGGCACCTCCAGCTCCATCAGCTGATGCAGGTAGTCGCGCCCCAGCTTGCCCATGGAGGCGAGCAGCGGGTTGGCGGGGCCCTGCAATGTCTCGATATCGGTGCCGGGTTTGAGCTTGTTTTCGAGGCGCGCCAGGGTCTTGCGATCCAGCAGATCCCCCCAGTAGTAGCGGCAGGGGTTGGTGACGAACAGGTGCACCTCCACCTCCGGTCGGCTGCCGAGGGCCAGCAGCGCCTCCACATAGCGCGGCGGCAACGCCGAGATGCCAAATACGAATACCCGCTGCGGCAGCTTGCCCGGCAGATCGGCGGTACGCTCCAGCTCGTGGATAAACTCCTCGTAGAGGTTGGCGCGGTGGTAGCCGCTCGGAGAGAGCGCCAGCGTGCGGGCCACCAGCTCGCGCCACAGCTCGGGCTGCCAATCCTGACCGCTCACCCCGGCCAGCTCCTGACTCAATCCTTCCCCCTCTTCCCAGCGGGCGATCCAGTCCGGCCGATAGACCAGATACTGGTCAAAGAGATCCGCCACCTTCTGGCAGAGCTGCCACAGCCGCACCTGCTCGGGATCCCTGGCGGGATCCTCGTCCTCTCCACCGCCCAGATAGGCGGCGAGCGGGGCAAAGGCGGAGCGATCCAGCAAGGCAGGCAGAATGGTCATCAGCTGCCAGCTCATGGAGCCCTTGTTGTAGGGGCTCTGGCGCGGCACATCTGCCAGCACCCGGGTGAACATCTCCCAGATAAAGCTGGCGGGCAGCGGAAAGTCGATATTGGCGGCGATACCGAACGCTTTGGCCAGCTCCAGCTTGAGCCACTGGGCCATGCCCGGGCTCTGCACCAGGATCTGCTCCCGATCGAAGGGGTGAGAGAGAGGGGCCTGCCGGATGCGGCTCACCAGCAGCTCTTTGAGCAGATCCAGCTGATTGGAGTGGTAGAGGGTAAACATGAGCAATTCCCGCCTGTGGATGAGAGGGGGCGAGGGAAAAGGCGAGCCATTTCCGTCACTTCACAAGAGAGGGAATTGTCGGGGATCGGGGGATAAGATGCAAAAGGCACTTGTGGCCAGCAGGCGGGCAAACCGCCGAACCATGAGGGGGGCCGCAGATTTGTGCAGCTGCCTTACCGACCCGGAAAACGCAGACAGAAAAAAGCCGGTGCAGGGCACCGGCCAAAAGGCATTGGAAAACTCAAACTGACTGGCTGTTACCAGTTTTTGCCAAGACGGGCATCCACACTGAAAGCCCCTGCTCCGGCTGCCGCCAGCGCCAGGAAACCACCGGCGACGGAGACGTTCTTCATAAACATCAGCATCTGCATCTGTTCGGCAGGCTGATAGTGGAAAATAAAGGCGGCCATCAGGGTGAAACCGGCCATCAGCACCGACAGGCTGCGGGTAAAGAGACCCAGCATGATGGCGAGGCCACCACCCAGCTCAAGCAGGATCACCAACGGCAGGATAAAACCCGGCACCCCCATCGCTTCCATATAGCCCTGGGTGCCGGCGTAACCACCGATCTTGCCCCAGCCCGCAATCACGAACATCAGCGCCAGCAGTACACGACCCGCCAGCAGCGCTACATCTTTCATCTTGTCCATTTCATCTTCCTCGTTTGTGTCACATCACCGCTGACTGCTTCAGGGTAGGTCAAATAACAGGGCTTGGGTGGCACTGGTCGCAACCAGCTCCCACCGGTATTCATCACGACTGAGCACCCCGTCGCCGGGTCGGGCAGCCAGACCGTTGGCGGTCAGCTCCCCTGAAATCATCTGCAGGTAACCATGTCGGCCAGCCAGTGCCCAGTCGAGCGTTTCGCCCGGGGCCAGCTCCAGCCGCCATACGCGGGCCTGCTGGCGGATCACGAAGGATCCCGCCTCGCCATCCGGTGACGCCACCAGCGTCATACCCGGTCTGGACTCAATTTTCTTCTGCTGATATCCGGGTGGCGTGCCGACTTCATTCGGCTCGATCCAGATCTGCAACAGGGAGAGGGGTTCCGTCTGCGAGGGGTTGTACTCGCTGTGACGGATCCCGCTGCCTGCGCTCATCAGCTGGAAATCCCCTGCCGGGATCTGCTCGACATGGCCGAGGCTGTCCTTGTGCTCTATGGTGCCTTGCAGCACGCAAGTGAGGATCTCCATATTGGCGTGAGGATGGGTGGCGAATCCGCCACCCGGCGCAACCAGATCCTGATTGATCACCCGCAGCACCGAGTGTCCCATCCACTCCGGGTCGTAGTAGTGACCGAAGGAGAAGCTGTGGCGTGCGTCCAGCCAGCCGAAGTTGGCCTTGCCTCGCGCCTCTGCGGCTCTCAATTTCATCATGGTGTGCTCCTCATCTATCCGGGGTTCGGTTTAGCGATCTTTACCACCGCCGAGACCGAACGGAATGCGATACTCGCTACTCTCGCCAGCCAGGCTGACAGTCAGGTTGCCCTGGGTACGACCCGGGATCTTCACCTGCTGGGTACCCATCAGGTTGGCGTGAGCCGATGCCAGCAGATCGCCAGACTCGTCGCGCACTTCCAGCATAGGGTTGGCTTTGCCATCCAGCGCTGCGGTGGAGTGCCACTTCACAAACAGCACACCCGGGGTGGCGTTGAAGTCAGCCGGTACGGCGGCGTGGGCGAAACCTGTGGTCATCAGGCCTGCAACGGCCAGCATCTTGATTACGTTTTTCATGTTCATTCACTCTCTTGTTTTATATGTCATTGCCAAGGCCAGCTCGGCCAGAATCAATGCATCCATGCAAGAGGTCATTCAAATAGTGTGTTGTTCTTTCACCGACATCAGACATGCCGATTTGGCCTGTCACAGTGCGAAACTTCCCGCATATTTGGCCGCCAGACGTTCCTGCCTAAGCGATGATTGAATATTAAAGGTGCTTGGCTTAACTTGTTAGCGAGATAATCTGGCGAACATATTCAAAAAAATTGAAGGTGAAAGATGGCCAAGGAGTCGAACAAGGAACGCGCACTCACCCTGGAGGCAATCCGGGTGCTGGATGCCATCGACCGCCGTGGCAGCTTCGCGGCGGCGGCCGACGAGCTGGGCAAGGTACCTTCGGCATTGAGCTACACGGTGCAAAAGCTGGAAGATGAACTGGATGCCATGCTGTTCGACCGCAGTGGCCACCGCACCAAGTTCACCCCGGCGGGGCGCATGCTGCTGGAGCGCGGGCGGGTGCTGCTGGAGGCAGCCGAGCATCTGGTAGGCGAGACCCGGGCGCTGGCCCGCGGCTGGGAAACCGACATCACCATCGCCGTCGATGCGCTGGTGCCCTTGCAGGCGCTCTACCCGCTGGTAGATCGGCTGGCCGAGCAGACCGATACCCGGCTCAGACTGCGCGCCGAAGTGCTGGCGGGCAGCTGGGAGTGTCTGGAGGATGGCCGCGCCGACCTGCTCATCTCCTCCCTCAACCCGGATATCGTGATGACCGGCATCAAGCATCAGGTACTGAAAGAGGAGGTGATGCTCTACGTCGCCCACCCCGACCACCCTCTCCATCAGGAGCCGGAGCCCCTCGCCGACGAGACCCTGCGCCGCTATCGCGCCATCGCCGTCGCCGATACCGCCCTGCGCAAGCCGGTGCTCACCTACCGCCTGCTCGACAAGCAGCCACGCCTCACCGTCAGCACCATGGCGGAAAAGCGCGATGCCCTGCTGGCCGGGCTAGGCATCGGCACCATGCCGCAGAGCTGGATTGAGGAGGACATCAGGGCCGGTCGGCTCAAGGTGATCAGCCCCGAGTACCGCCATCAGCTGCAGGTGGTGCTGGCCTGGCGCCGCGATACCATGGGCAAGGCCAAGAGCTGGCTGGTGCGGGAGATACCAAAACTGTTTGCAGCTGGTGAGAAATGAGAGCCAGTTAACAGAAATGTCAATTTGATGCCTCACTTGACACCCAATATCTTTGCTGATTTCATAGCCGCCTTATTGATCCCATGGAAGCTGTAGAAAATGAAAAAGACTTTGCTGGTAGCACTCACCACCCTGCCCCTGTTTGCCAATGCTGGCCTGATGGACTCGCTGACCGACAGCGTCACCAGCAGCGTAAAAGATGCGGCCAATACCGCCGTATCCGGTGCCGTGGACAACGCATCCAGCGGAGCCATCAAGAAGGCACTGGATATCAAGGAAGACGGTGCCAACAAACAAGTGGTCAAAGAGAAACTGGGCGCTCCGGCCTCTACTAAGACCGAAGCCGGTCTGGAAGTGTGGACCTATGACCTGGAAGCCCTGAAAAAGGCCTCTCCCATGCTGGCAGAGACCACCAAGACCCTGCTGAAAGATACCGACGCCGCCAAGAAGAACGTTGTTATCAAGTTCGAAGGCGAAACCGTCAAGAAAGTAGACCTGACTGATAAGGCTCAGGGCTAAATTCGCTCGTCCGGTGGACAAGGACGACACGCCCGCACCGGCGCAGATAGCAAGAGGGGGAGCATCAGGCTCCCCCTCTTTCATTATCGGTTTGTTACACCTTGAAGCGACGCACCAGCGCCACCAGCTGGCGATTGGATTCCAGCAGAGTGGCCGAACTCTGTTCGGTATTCTGCCCGTTATCCACCAGCAGATTGACCATGTCGCGGATGGTGACCATGTTGCGGTTAATCTCTTCGGTCACCCGGCTCTGCTCCTCTGCCGCAGTCGCGATCTGGGTACCCAGATCGTTGATCTGCACCACGGCATCAGCCATCTTGTCGAGCCCGCCTGTCACTTGTTCGGTATTTTCGGTCGCCGCCTGACAGCTCTGCTTGGTATGCTCCATGGCCACCACAGCCTCGGCTACCCCCTGAGTCAACCGGGAGAGCATGCTCCCCACCTCGGCAGTGCTGTTCTGGGTTCTCGCCGCCAACGCTCGCACTTCATCGGCAACCACGGCAAAACCACGCCCCTGCTCACCAGCTCGTGCCGCCTCGATGGCCGCATTGAGTGCCAACAGGTTGGTCTGGGCAGCAATATCACCGATCACACTGAGTACGCTGCTGATCTGGCGGGCATCTTCCTGCATCCCCAATACCTTGGTTGCGGCAAGATCCACTTCATCGATCAGGGCAGCCACACTGGCAGAGGCCTGACCCACCACCTTGCGGGACTGAATCGCCTGACCATTGGCCGACTCGGTAAAGCTGGCTGAATCGCTCGCATGGTGCGCCACACTGTCGGCAGTGGAACTGAGTTCGGTCAGAGCGGTGACCACCTGATCGGTCTCGGCGGCATGCTCACCGAGAATGCGTCTGGCCTGGCCCGTCTGTTGGTCAAGCTGCGCCAATTCACGGGTAATCAACTCGGTGGTTTCGGCCACCTGCAACATCATCTGTTGCAGATAGGCGATAAAGCGGTTCACCGATTGGGCGATATGGTCCAACTCATCGCGCCCCTTGACCCGGATCCGTGCTGTCAGATCCGCATCACCAGCTGAGAGCGCATCGATGTTCTGCTTGAGGGTGTCGAGTCGACTGCCCAGCTGTTTGATAGCCATCAACATCAGCGCAAACAACAGCACCACCAGCGGTAGCTGAATCGCTGCCAGCGTCTTGAGCACCTCCTGACTGTCGTGAGTCAGGGTGCTGGTGGGCAATGCCGCCGCCAATAGCCAAGGGGTTCCTTCGATGGGTTGCATCAGCAATGTCTGCTCTTCACCCAGATCCTGAAAGGTAGTTCGCTGCAACGCGGTGCCATTACCCGACCCAAGCAGGCTGGCGATGGCGCTGGCAAAGGGATAGTCCCCGTGAGATGAGAGGTTGCCCAGCACCACATCCCCGGCCAAGCGGCCATTCTTGCTGAGGATCTTGCCGTCGGCCTCGACGATCATCACCTGACCACCGATCTCCTGCTCTTTCTTGGCAACCAGATCATTGAAGAAACCTAACGTCACGTCGATGGTGGAAACCCCGTAGAGGGAACCGTCACGATAGATCCCCATGGCACAGTTGGTTCGCGGCTGTTGGCTGGCCCCATCCTTGTAAGCCGCCGCCCAGACACACATGCCTTTCGCCGCCTGCTGTCCGGCGCGGTGCCAGGGTTGCTCGAAATAGTTGGGTGCCTCGGCCGAGTTCCAGTAGGTATTGGGGATCAGCTTGTTGGCACCATCCCGATGAAAGAAGGAACTGAATTTGATACGACCGGCCTCCCGCTGCTCAGGCATCGGCCAGATACCGCCACCAAACACCATGGCATTGCCATATTGATCGATCAGAGCAGGCAGAACGGTATCGATCTGCTCGCTCGGCAGCTGGGCGACCAGCTGGGTGATACTGCGTGACTGGCTCTGCACCCCATTGAGCTGATCGCGAATGTCGGTTGCAATCTCGCTGACCCGCAGCACCAGATTCTGCTCACCCGCCCGCTGCAGCTCGGGCTTGACCCATAACTGGATGCCGATAACGGTCAGCACACAGACCGCTACCATGAATCCCAGAAAAACGGCGGTATATCGCCCCTTGATTGTCCCCAGATCCCAACCCATACCCTCTCCTGTTTACGGCCACTGCTCGGTGCAGCTTGTTATATGAGCGGGCATTATCTTGCAATTCGCTCACGGCGCGTTTGCCACCGCTCACATAAGCGACAACCTGATAAGGATTCGAGCGAAAATGGATCGATATGATCACAAAAAGGGTGGCCTCGGCCACCCTTTGGTTTGTCACTGTAGTGTGAAACTGCAGGAGCAGTTACTGGTTCGCTTCGGCAAACTTCTTCATCACCTCGGCGTGTTTGGTCATGCCGTCGGCACGCTCGTTGAGGTTCTTGATGAACTCCGCTTTTTTGGCCGGATCCTCAATGCGATCATAGCGTTGCTTCAGGTTGGCTTCGATCTGTTCCGGCGTCATGTTCTTCATGCGCGCCATCTTGTCGTGACGGCCACCGTGGTGTTTGCCGCCCATCATGCCGCCATCCATCGGGCAATCCACCATGGCACCGGGCTCGGGAGCCGGGGCTGCCTGAGTGGCTGCATAGGCGCCCAGCGGCAGGCCAAGGATCAGGGTGGCGGTCATCAGAGTTTTGGTCAGCTTTTTCATGGTCTATCTCCTGTCGGATGATTCGGGTTCGGCTCTCTCGCCTTGCCCTCAAGTAAACACCCGACCGGTGTCTGAACTTTGCCAGCATCGCCCTTTTTTGTAGCAGAGTGTGGCATCAGGCGGATCTGGCACACTTTGACACAAACCGCGCAGCGTATTTTCGTATACTCGTGCCAACGCCAAGCAGGGGAGGTATTCATGAATCAGGGCAGCACCCACATTCTGGTGGTCGACGACCACAGCGAGATCCGCGATCTCTTGAAGCGCTTTCTGGAACAGCACGGCCTGCGGGTCAGCTGCGCCAGGGATGGCAAGGAGATGAAACGGCTGCTGGAGGAGCGGGAGTTCGATCTGCTGGTACTGGATCTGATGATGCCGGGCGAGGATGGCCTGACTCTCTGCCGCGAACTACGTGCCAAATCGAGCCTG
Source organism: Aeromonas jandaei (assembly GCF_037890695.1). Classification (NCBI taxonomy): domain Bacteria; kingdom Pseudomonadati; phylum Pseudomonadota; class Gammaproteobacteria; order Aeromonadales; family Aeromonadaceae; genus Aeromonas; species Aeromonas jandaei. The sequence goes on from NZ_CP149571.1 coordinate 586,533, forward strand.
CCCATCATCATGCTCACCGCCATGGGGGAAGAGACCGACCGCATCATAGGGCTGGAGATGGGAGCCGATGACTATCTGGCCAAACCCTTCAACCCGCGCGAATTGTTGGCGCGGATCAAGGCGGTGATGCGCCGCACCCAGGCGGATAACCAACCCGCCGCCGAGACCCTGACCCGGGATCTGCGCTTCGATCGCTGGCTGCTCGATATCAACCGCCGCGAGCTGGTCGATGAGGATGGGGTGGGCCTGAGCCTCTCCACCGCCGAGTTCGATCTGCTCAAGGTATTTCTCGAACGCCCGCAGCGGGTGCTGAGCCGGGATCAACTGCTGGATCTGGCCCGTGGTCGCGAGGCTGTCGCCTTCGATCGCGCCATCGACACCCTGGTGAGCCGGCTGCGCCGCAAGCTGGAGCGGGATCCCAAGAATCCGGAGCTGATCAAGACCATCTGGGGTGGCGGTTATATGTTCTCGGCTGATGTGACGCAGGTATAAGCGGTGAATGCACTGAAACGGCTATGGGCTCGCATGTGGCCCAAGGGGCTGACCGGCCAGATCATTCTGGTGGCGCTGGCGGGCTTGATCCTGATCCAGCTGCTCAGCATCCAGATCTACCGCTCGGATCGGGAGGAGGCTCTCGGCTTCGTCAATAGCCGCAACGCGATGCAGCGGATCATCTCGGTGGTGCGGCTGCTCTCCCTCTCTCCCCCCTCGCTCTACGACGAGATCCTCAAGGCGAGCCGCAGCGAAACCCTGCTGCTGCGAATTGAAGACGAGCCGATGCAACCCGACAACCGCAGCCCCCGCTTCGAGCAGCTGGTGCGCTCGCGCCTTGGCTATCCCCCCGCGCTCACTATCGAGATCAGCGCCGAGCTGAAAGAGGATGCCCAGCGCAGCAAGGCGTGGGAGCACCACGCCCGCATGATGCGGGATCGCAAGGGGCCGCCGCCACCGCGGGACATGCGGCTCTACGGCTCCATCGAACTGCCACAGGGTGGCTGGCTGCAGTTCAGCTCGCTGGTCGACAAGGAGGCCGGCAGCTGGTCATGGCAAACCACCTTCAACCTGATGCTGGTCGCCAGTCTGGTGATCGGGCTGATGGTGCTGCTGTTTCGTCGCGCCACCCGCCCCCTCAAGCAACTGGCAGGCAACGCCGAACGATTGGGACGCGGGGAGGATATCGAGCCCCTGAAAGAGGAGGGGCCGACCGAGATCCGCGAATCAATCCAGGCCTTCAACCGGATGCACACCCGGCTCGACCGCTTCGTGCAGGACAGAACCCGGATGCTGGCCGCCATCTCCCACGATCTGCGCACCCCCATCACCAGCCTGCGCCTGCGCAGCGAGTTTCTGGCCGATGGCGAGGACAAGGATCGCATCCAGCAGACCCTGCAACAGATGGAGCAGATGCTGGCCGCCACCCTCAGCTTTGCCCGCGAAGAGGGGCAACAGGAGGCAACGCGGGAACTGGATCTGGTCAGCCTGTTGGTCAGTCTTTGCGATGACTATGCCGATACCGGCCAGCCGGTTACCTGTCTGGCGGAAGGGAAAGAGGTCTACGCCTGCCGCGCCAACACCCTGCGCCGGGTACTGCAGAACCTGATCGGCAATGCCATCAAATACGCCGGTAGCGCCGAGGTCTCGCTGGAGCGAACTCGCAGCGAGCTGTTGATCCGGGTCTGCGACCGCGGCCCGGGGATCGATCCGGCGCGACTGGAGGATGTCTTCAAGCCGTTCGTGCGGCTCGACGAGGCGCGCAATACCGAGTCCGGCAGCGTGGGGCTGGGCCTCTCCATCGCCCGCACCCTGGTACATCAACACGGCGGCGAGCTGACCCTGCTCAACCGGCCTGAGGGCGGACTGGAGGCAAAAATCAGCCTGCCGCTGTAAGCCGTCACGGTATGAGTCCTGCTCGTTACCGCAATGCTGCCATCATGTAAACTTCATCGCCAGATCGCTTGTTCTTCCTCGTTGAAGGCAGTAATAATCGGCGTCTACAGACAGTGGCTGGCAATGGATTGGAGCAGGGATGGCTTCTTCTCGGATTGGACAAGCGTTCAGGGCAGGGTGCGGTTTTCTGCTGCTCATTATTGCCCTGTACGCCTCGGGAAAAGAGCCTGAACAGCCCCTCGTCATCACCAACTCCAAGGCGTGGCAGCCCTTCTCCTATATCAATGAGTCGGGCCAACCCGATGGCCTGCTGATCGACCTCTGGCGCGAATATGCTCGCGTCACCGGCCAGAAGATCGAGTTCCGGCTGGTCGATTGGCAACACTCTCTCGACCTGCTGCACGAAGGGAAGGCCGATGTACATGCCGGGCTGCTCTGGTCACCGGAGCGCGACAAGCTGTTCGACTATGGCCTCCCCCTCGCCCAGCTCGACTCCCAGCTCTTCTTTTCCAACGAGCTACGCGGCACTGATGTCCACTACTACCTGCTCCATGAGACCGTCGGCGTTGTCGCTGGCGGTTATGAAGAGTACTACGCCAGGCGCTACTTCCCGGGCACCAAACTGCAGACCTTCGATGACAACGACACCCTGCTGGCAGCGGCCTTTCGGGGCGATATAAAGGCCTTTATCGCCGATCTGCAGGTCGCCAACTTCTATATCTATACCTCGGCAGATCCGACCCGCTTTATTCCGGTGCGCCACCTCTATACCGACCAGATCCGCTTTGCCGTCAAGAAAGGGGATCTCGCCCTGCTGGCCAAGCTCGAAGAGGGATTCGCCAAGATAAAGGAGAGTGACCGGGAGCGGATCATCCGCAAATGGATGCATGTCGAGACCGTCTACCCCATCCATCTCGGCCCCTGGCTACTGCTGGCGGCGGGCCTCATCATGGTGGCTTATATCGTGCAGCTGCGCCGGGCTGTCGCCAATCGCACGGCTGAGCTGAGCCGCGCCAATGCCCGCCTCGAAAAGCTGGCCAGCACTGATCCGCTGACGGGCCTCCTCAACCGGCGCGCCTTTATCCCGTCACTGGAGCAGCAGCTGACCAGCGGCACACCCTGCGCTCTGCTGCTGTTCGACGTGGATCATTTCAAGGAGACCAACGATAAATTCGGCCACAACGTGGGCGACAAACTGCTGGAAAAACTGGCCGAATGCATAGCCATCATCTTGCCGGAGCAGAGTCTGTTTGCACGCATTGGTGGTGAGGAGTTTTGCGTCCTGCTGCCGAGCGATAACCTGCAGGCGACCGGATTGTGGGCGGCATGCCTCTGTCAGGAAGCCAATAAAGAGCGGCTGGAGACCACACTGGGTGAGGTCACCCTCTCCATCAGCACAGGAGCAGTCTGGATTTCAGCCGGGGAGAGTATCGACACCGATCAGCTGCTGCGACAGGCAGACCAGCTGATGTATCAAGCCAAAGCCAATGGTCGCAACACCTGGCAGGCAGCACCATATCAGGCAACGGCCAACCCGATGGATGCCCAATAAAAACGGCCGCCATCGGATGATGGCGGCCGTGAGGCATTATGTCTGTCAGAAGTTGTAGGTGACACCCAGATTGTAGCGGCGGCCATCCAGCACTGTGCCATAGCTGCTGTAATCCACCGTCTTGTCGAACAGGTTGTAGACCCCGGCGGTCAGCTCGAGATGCTTGTTGGCCTTGTAGACCAGCCCCATGTCAAAGAAGGTGTAGGAAGGAGTCCCCTCCGCCATCTTGACCCGGCTCAGGTACTCGGAAGTCTCGCCACGGAAGTTGACCCGCGACCAGAGGTTGAGCTCCTCGGTGGTCTGCCAGTCTACGCTGCCGTTGACCATGTGGCGTGGCATCTGGTTGAGGGCATTCCCCGCCAGCGGGCCACTCTTCTGCTCGGACTGGGTAAAGGTATAGCTGCCGCTGACCGACCACTTGTCGTTGATCACCCAATCCATCATGCTCTCTACGCCACGCATGTTCGCCTTGTCGACGTTGACCCGATCACTGATGAAGTCATAGCTGTGGCCATTGAGAGTACAGACCGGATCGCTCTTGCTGGTGCAGCGACGAACTTCGGAGATCTTGTTCTTGAAGTCGGTGTTGAACAGGGTCACCCCGGCATTGAAGCCCTGATGGCCATTCCAGAGCAGGCCAATCTCTTCACTCACGCTGGTCTCGGGTTTGAGCTCCGGGTTGCCGACCAGCATCCCATCAAGACTGCCACCACCGGTAACCTGACCCCAGTTGGCCGCAGACATCCGCAAGTCCGGCGAGCGATAACCGGTCGATACACCCCCTTTCAGGGTCCAGCTATCATCCAGATGCCAGACACCGTAGAGGCGCGGGCTCCAGTGAGAGCCGTAGTTCTGATCCCGATCCATGCGGGCGCCCCCTGTCAGGGCAAAGCTGTCAGTGAGTGACCACTCATCCTCGACAAACATCGCCCAGCTCCAGCGGGTAAGCTGTGTGGCCGGATTGGCCACTTTCAGGTTATTACCCTGATCATGCAGATCCTCATAGCGATACTGACCACCGACGCTCAGGTAGTGATCCCCCAGAATGAACTGGGTGTGGGTATCGGCGATGGTGTTGGTGAGCTCCATCTTGCGGCCGGGGTTGGTGTTGGTCTCCTGCTGCAGATAGCTGCTGGAAGAGCCGAAATCATACTGGCCATCATGGGTCAGCGCATAGTTGGTGCGCTCATAGCGGTTAAGGCTATCCTTCGCCTTGGCATCCAGCGAGTTGCCTGCCGTGCGATCCCGATCCTGCAAGCTGCGGCTGGCTTCCAGATCGAAGCGGTTGTGCTCGTCAGGCTTGAAGCTGAGCACGGCAGTACCGCTGCGGGTCTCCTGCTCGGCAAAGCCCTGGGTAAACTTATCCTCGCCACGATGGGCCAGCTGACCATTGAAGCGCAGCCCCAACACGCCATCGATCAGTGAACCTGCGGTATAGGCATCGGTCTGGAAGCTGTTGCCGGCATCTTTGTTCTCCTGAAAGGTCGAATCAGCGTGAACCGAGCCCTGCCAAGCCAGAGCGGTAGTCTTGCGGGTAATCACGTTAATCACGCCACCCATGGCATCTGAACCATAACGGGATGACATAGGGCCACGCACGACCTCAATCCGCTCGATTGCCTGTAGCGGCGGTAACCAGCCCTGCTCGATACCGGGTCCATCGCTATTGGGGCGGGTACCACGGCTATCCACCTTTTTGCCATCAACCAGCATCAGGGTGTATTTCGAGCCCATACCGCGAATGCTGATATCACTGCTGCTGCCACCACCGGTCACTACCACACCGGGGACATCCTTCAGGGCGTCAGTCACATCGCGATAGGCGCGCTTCTCCAGCTGTTCGCGAGTAATGACGGAGATAGAGGCTGCGGAATCCTCGATTTTTTGCTGAAAACCCGAGGCGGTGACAACCATCACTTCCTGTTCGGAAGCTACGGCGTGAATAGAGAGAAGAGAACCGATCAGCAAGGCAAGCTTGCTTGGTTGTATTGTTGTCATGATTTGGCCTGAACGTTTCAAGTAGGAAAGTGGCGTATTCCCTTACTTCACTCGTTACAAGACCCGGCCTCCTGCCGGGGACGGTGATTAATAAATGCTTATTTGAAACGCAACTTATTAATCGGTCTGGATTGTAACGACCAGGACACGTTCAATCAAACAATAATCATTATCATTTGAGTTATAGTAGTTAAACCTGCTCAGACGCGAAGCATAAGGCGAGATGGTTTATAACATCATGATTTGTAATGATAAGTTTACTTATAGGAGAGATTGGCAGGAGCAGGTTGCAAACCTGTGCTGATAACGACAGCCAGATGCCTGGATTTCAGGCAATAAAAAACCCCGCTCGATGAGCGGGGTTCTTAAATTGGGAGCCTGGCAGTGTCCTACTCTCGCATGGCGAATGCCACACTACCATCGGCGCTACCGCGTTTCACTTCTGAGTTCGGCATGGGATCAGGTGGTTCCACGGCGCTATTGCCGCCAGGCAAATTCTTAATCTAGAAAGCTGACGTGAATAACGAAATGCCTGTTGGCTTCGCTATCACTGAATTTGAGTAGTTCGTTCATTCGCTACAAGGCCCAGAACACTTCTTGGGTGTTGTATGGTTAAGCCTCACGGGTAATTAGTACGGGTTAGCTCAATGCATCGCTGCACTTACACACCCCGCCTATCAACGTTGTGGTCTCCAACGGCCCTTTAGGACCCTCAAGGGGTCAGGGATGACTCATCTCAGGGCTCGCTTCCCGCTTAGATGCTTTCAGCGGTTATCGATTCCGAACTTAGCTACCGGGCAGTGCCACTGGCGTGACAACCCGAACACCAGAGGTTCGTTCACTCCGGTCCTCTCGTACTAGGAGCAACTCCCTTCAATCATCCAACGCCCACGGCAGATAGGGACCGAACTGTCTCACGACGTTCTGAACCCAGCTCGCGTACCACTTTAAATGGCGAACAGCCATACCCTTGGGACCGACTTCAGCCCCAGGATGTGATGAGCCGACATCGAGGTGCCAAACACCGCCGTCGATATGAACTCTTGGGCGGTATCAGCCTGTTATCCCCGGAGTACCTTTTATCCGTTGAGCGATGGCCCTTCCATTCAGAACCACCGGATCACTATGACCTACTTTCGTACCTGCTCGACCTGTCCGTCTCGCAGTTAAGCTGGCTTATGCCATTGCACTAACCTCCTGATGTCCGACCAGGATTAGCCAACCTTCGTGCTCCTCCGTTACTCTTTGGGAGGAGACCGCCCCAGTCAAACTACCCACCAGGCACTGTCCGCGAGCCCGATTCAGGGCCCTGCGTTAGAACATCAAACATACAAGGGTGGTATTTCAAGGACGGCTCCAGCGCAACTGGCGTCACGCCTTCAAAGCCTCCCACCTATCCTACACATGTAGGTTCAATGTTCAGTGCCAAGCTGTAGTAAAGGTTCACGGGGTCTTTCCGTCTAGCCGCGGGTACACCGCATCTTCACGGCGAATTCGATTTCACTGAGTCTCGGGTGGAGACAGCATGGCCATGGTTACACCATTCGTGCAGGTCGGAACTTACCCGACAAGGAATTTCGCTACCTTAGGACCGTTATAGTTACGGCCGCCGTTTACCGGGGCTTCGATCAAGAGCTTCGCTTGCGCTAACCCCATCAATTAACCTTCCGGCACCGGGCAGGTGTCACACCCTATACGTCCACTTTCGTGTTTGCAGAGTGCTGTGTTTTTGATAAACAGTCCCAGCCATCTGGTCACTGCGACTCCCGTCAGCTCCATCCGCAAGGGACTTCACCAACAAGAGCGTACCTTCTCCCGAAGTTACGGTACTATTTTGCCTAGTTCCTTCACCCGAGTTCTCTCAAGCGCCTTGGTATTCTCTACCCGACCACCTGTGTCGGTTTGGGGTACGATGACTTGTAATCTGAAGCTTAGAGGCTTTTCCTGGAAGCAGGGCATCAATGGCTTCCACACCGTAGTGTGTTCGTCTCGTGTCTCAGCGTTGCACCTCCGGATTTACCTAAAGGTACCGCCTACGCACTTTCACCAGGACAACCGTCGCCTGGCCCACCTAGCCTTCTCCGTCCCCCCATCGCAATTACAAGTCGTGCAGGAATATTAACCTGCTTCCCATCGATTACGCCTTTCGGCCTCACCTTAGGGGTCGACTCACCCTGCCCCGATTAACGTTGGACAGGAACCCTTGGTCTTCCGGCGAGGAGGCTTTTCACCCCCTTTATCGTTACTTACGTCAGCATTCGCACTTCTGATATCTCCAGCATACCTCTCGATACACCTTCGCAGACTTACAGAACGCTCCCCTACCACTTGCACTAAGTGCAAATCCGCGGCTTCGGTGCCTGGTTTGAGCCCCGTTACATCTTCCGCGCAGGCCGACTCGACTAGTGAGCTATTACGCTTTCTTTAAATGATGGCTGCTTCTAAGCCAACATCCTAGCTGTCTGAGCCTTCCCACATCGTTTCCCACTTAACCAGAACTTTGGGACCTTAGCCGGCGGTCTGGGTTGTTTCCCTCTTCACGACGGACGTTAGCACCCGCCGTGTGTCTCCCGGATAGTACTTACTGGTATTCGGAGTTTGCATGGGGTTGGTAAGTCGGGATGACCCCCTAGCCCAAACAGTGCTCTACCCCCAGTAGTATTCGTCCGAGGCGCTACCTAAATAGCTTTCGGGGAGAACCAGCTATCTCCGAGTTTGATTGGCCTTTCACCCCCAGCCACAGGTCATCCCCTAACTTTGCAACGTTAGTGGGTTCGGTCCTCCAGTTGATGTTACTCAACCTTCAACCTGCCCATGGCTAGATCACCCGGTTTCGGGTCTACACCTTGCAACTAGACGCCCAGTTAAGACTCGGTTTCCCTACGGCTCCCCTATACGGTTAACCTCGCTACAAAATGTAAGTCGCTGACCCATTATACAAAAGGTACGCAGTCACCCCGAAGGGCTCCCACTGCTTGTACGTACACGGTTTCAGGTTCTATTTCACTCCCCTCACAGGGGTTCTTTTCGC